>JBCCBR010000342.1:0-4427 GCA_039033935.1 Verrucomicrobiota bacterium | reverse complement strand
GGCAGCTCGGGGGAGTTTGCTGGCACCGGAGTCGGCAGTTCACTCGATTTCCAGGATCACCGCCACTACTTGCCGGGGGATGACCCCCGACACATTAACTGGCAAGCCTATGCCCGGACCGGCAATTACACGCTCAAGCTCTATCGAGAAGAAGTCAGACCGATTGTTGAGATCATTTTCGACGTCTCCGCGTCGATGTTTGCCGACGAGGAAAAAGCGACGCGGGCGCTCGATCTCTTTTACTTCGCCGTCGCCGCCTCGGAGCGAGCCGGGTCCGCTCCCGGAGTCCATCTCGTGAAGGGGCTGTAGAGACCGCTTCGGTCTTCACTCATCGCTGGGTCGAGCTGGCCGATGCCCTCCCCGGAACCGACGCCGCAGCGCTCCCCGATCTCAGCCCCTTGCCGCTCCGCGCGCAATCCTTGCGGGTCTACATCAGCGATCTCCTCTTTACCGCATCGCCCGACTCTACCCTGCCGCTGTTGCAACGGGGAAAAGGTCGCCCCATCCTGCTCTGCCCCTTTGCCGCATCAGAGGCAGATCCGGGCTGGGAGGGAAACTACGAGTTCATCGATACCGAGAGCGCCACCCATCACGATCACCGAGTCGATCGCCCCGTCCTCAATCGCTACCTCGCCGCTTACCGCCGCCACTTCGAAACGTGGAAGGCAGCCTGCATCCGGGCGCGCATCCCCCTCGCCCGAGTCCCCGCCGCAGGCGACTTCGTCTCTGCCCTCAAGCAGGAAGCCATCGGGGTCGGTGCCGTTGCGCTGGGAAATTGATCGATCAGCGAATTTGCGGCAACGGCGCGGAGCCGATCGCAATCAGTCGCGGACCGAACCTTTGCTCGGTTGTCACCTATCCTGTCTCCACGGATTGAGGACGGGCACGCCGGGGAAGTCCGATTCGTTTCTGGTTACCAGTGTCAGGTCGAAGTGGAGAGCGCTCGCCCCGATCAGAGAATCAGCGAAAGAAAGTCTTTGTCCACCTCGTTGCTGGGCGGCGAAATATCGGCCCCATCCTCTCATCATGGATGAATCCAAAGGGAGGATGCGATCGGCGAACTCAGACTCAAGCTCTGCAACCCAACCTTGAAGTTGGCTTTTGCGTTTCCCTTTCATCAATTCCAGGCCTCTCCATATCTCGCCAACAGTGATCGCTGAAAGACAGGAGGAAACCGAATTTTGGGCCAGCCACGAGAGCACGTTTCGATTCGGCAAGCTGCGGATAGCTTCAGAGACCACGTTTGTGTCGAGTAAAAATCTCATGTTTCAAACTCGAAATTGCGCGGAGTATCGTGTGCACGTTGCTCAATCTGATCTGCAAACTCATCTCCTAGCGACGGGCATCCCCGCAACCAGTCAAACAGGCTCTTTTGAGGGTTGAGCTTTTCGAAGTCATCAACTGAAATGACAACAACGGTAGGTTCCCCGCGACGGGTAACAGTTTGTGGGCCTCGCTGTAGAGCGGTCTCCACCAATTCGCTGAAGCGATTTTTTGCATCCTGCAATTGCCAGCTTTTTTCCATCTAGACAGTCTAGCCTTTATTGGGTTTTGATCAACTCCCCGAACCAGAAAACCCACATAGGCCGCTTGGGAGGGTCTATGTGGCTTGTGGCTCAATCGCTTAGCAGAAAGAAAGCGAAACATGTATTACTCCCGAGCAATAGTACAGGTGCATGGCCAGATCACGACTTGCGATGCCTTCAAAGGCTACTCTAAATCCGTGTTTCGGGTTTTGGTCTGATCACATTAGAAGCTAATGAAAATTTTTCGTGGCCCCGAGAATCAACGGGCGGCTCACTGCCGTGACTCGTCAGCAATGCGCCTCGCCTCAATACCTTCTTCCTCGCCATCAGTGACCCCCAGCAGCCTAGATTCTCCATCATTTAAAAGGACCACTAGCAATTTGGTGAAGGCTTCCCCACCGTTCGGGTCTCCAGCTGAAATTCGGAAAATAATCGCGAAAGGATGAAAGGCCCCATCGGAAACGACACCTCGCCACTCGACCGTCTCATTCGCGATGTTTGGAAATGTGCCACCGGGAGCAGACATAGTCGCTTCGTAGAGATCGCTTTCTGTCTCGCCTTTCCTGACTTCAAGCCAGCTTCTAGCATCAAACCCCTTGAGAACCAATTCATACCCATCGTAACCGGGGCAAATCTCTCGACAGTGGTCAAGTTCCGGATCTGGGTCGCTCTCGGAATCCTCGATTACCGCAACAAACTCGCGTCCGATGGTTGAGTAAAACGAAGTTGGCTCTTGGGCGAGTGAGCTGTCAGCAAGGACGACAGCGAATAAGGTCGAAACAGCGGAAATGTAGTTTTTCATCACTCGTTACCTTTGCACGCCATTGCTTGGAGACGTCCCCTATCTCGAGGTAAAAAGATCATCCTGTGGATCGCGTTACCAGCACGCCGAAGCTCGAGGCATCGGCGCTTGCATTTCACCTCTTCGGCGCTTTTTGTAGCCCGTGCTACATGGCTGACTTGCTCGATATCCTGCTGCTGCGCAGCTACAACACACGCTTGGTCGTTCTTGCGACGACCTTGCTGGGGATTGCGGCAGGGCTGGTCGGTGCATTTCTGTTGCTGCGGAAACGATCCCTGATGGGTGATGCGCTGTCGCACGCGACCCTGCCGGGAATTGGAATCGCGTTCGCAGTCGCTGTTTCGCTGGGATTCGATGGGAAATCGCTCCCAACCCTGCTGCTTGGGGCAACGCTCTCCGGCGTTGCCGGCCTCCTCGTGATGTTGGCGATCCGGCAAACCACCCGCCTCCGTGATGATGTCGCGATGGGGTTCGTGCTCAGTGTCTTTTTCGGAATCGGAATCGCCGTCCTCCGAATGGTGCAGGATCTCCCCGGAGCGAGCGCCGCTGGGCTCGAATCGTTCATTTACGGGAAGACTGCCTCGATCGTGATGGCTGATTTCATCCTCATCGCGATCGTCGCGAGCATCTCCACGGTGGTCGCTGTGGTGCTGTTGAAGGAATTCTTAATGCTCTGCTTTGACGAAGGTTTTGCCGCGGCCCAGGGATGGCCGGTTCTGCTGCTGGACATCATGCTTCTCGGCTTGGTCACTCTCGTCACCGTGATTGGACTGCAGGCCGTCGGGCTGATCCTCGTGATCGCTTTTTTGATCACTCCGCCAACCGCGGCTCGGTTCTGGACTCACCGACTTCCCATGATGCTGCTCCTGTCGGCAGTGATCGGCGGTGCGAGTGGATGGCTCGGCGCTTCGATCAGCGCGATGACGCCGAATCTCCCAGCCGGCGCAGTGATCGTGCTCGTCGCCGGGCTTTTGTTTCTCATCAGCATGCTGTTCGCTCCGGCACGTGGGGTGGTGCCGAGATGGGTGCGCCAGCGGCGACTCAAGCGGAAGGTGGATCGACAGCATCTGCTGCGAGCTGCCTACGAGATTCTTGAGAAACAGTCCACCGCTGACAGCGTCCAGAATCGCGACTTCCCCATCGAGACACTTCTCGACAAACGTTCCTGGACTCCCGGACGACTCCAATCCATTCTCCGAGTCGCTCGTCGCGAAGACCATCTCGAGCCCGCCCCTGCAGGAAAATTGCGACTCTCAGAGCCAGGCTTTGGCGAAGCCGCACGAGTCACCCGGAACCACCGGCTCTGGGAAGAATACCTCATCCGCTACGCAGACATCGCCCCAAGCCATGTCGATCGGGACGCGGATCGAGTCGAGCACATCCTCGGTGCGGACATCGTCCGTCAGCTCGAAAAATACCTCGGCGACCGTCATGTCGACATTCCTGTCCCGCCTAGCCCGCACCGAATCGAGCCCGCCCCCGAGGCCACCACCGCATGATCTGGAGCCAGACAGATACTTGGATTGTGATCACCGGAGCACTCTGCGCGGTCGCCTGTGCTCTGCCGGGGTGTTTCCTCATCCTTCGCAAAATGAGCATGATGGGCGATGCCATCTCTCATGCGGTGCTTCCAGGACTTGCGATCGCTTTTCTAATCAGCGGGAGCCGCGCCAGTGTTGCGATGTTTATCGGAGCTGCGATCGCCGGGGTGCTCACCGCGATTTTCACCCAATGGATCAGCCGCTTTGGGAACGTCGACCGCGGTGCGGCGATGGGAATTGTGTTCACGACCTTGTTTGCGATTGGCCTTCTCCTGATCCGACAAGCGGCGAGCCATGTCGAGCTTGATCCCGGATGCGTTCTCTATGGTGCTCTGGAAATGACGCCGCTCGACGAGGTATCGCTTCTGAACTTCGAGATACCGCGTGCCACGCTCATCAATGGTCTGGTGCTGATCGCCAATCTTTTGATTCTGATTCTCTTTTTTAAGGAACTGAGGTTGAGCGCGTTCGATGATGATCTCGCTGACACGCTTGGGTTCTCTTCCAGATTTCTTCACTACCTGTTGATGACCCAGGTGGCGGTGACCACGGTCGCCG
>JBCCBR010000341.1:0-4430 GCA_039033935.1 Verrucomicrobiota bacterium | reverse complement strand
GTGATGCTGGTGAGAGATCTACGTTGAGGTGCGGACTTTATCGAGCGCGCGTTCCGGTAAGAATGCATAGTTGTGACTTTTCTCCCGAGGCAGTCGTCGCGCTCCTTCCTGACCCCTTCCGAACCGAGCTGCGCTTGCATGATTGGGGGAGGCTCCTCGTCTAATCCTTCGCGGGCACCATCCCAAATCAACCCAGATTTCTAGACGGGCTCGCCGCTTGACTGATCGAACGCTTTAACGAGATATTGAAACGACTTATGAGAGGAAGCCATTTTAAGCAACAGACTGCCGTGATCGGAGCCCTGTCTCTCCTCACTCTTTTTGAGACCCCGGCACAAGAGGCCTCCTCCCAAGAGGCAACCGCCGAAGAAGGACTGGTGTCACTGTATCTGGTCGAACCAACCATTGGCGGCGGGCAAAACTGCACACCCTACAGTCCCGACCTCGAGGTCTCAGAAGAGGCTCATCTCCTCGCCTTGGCGTCGGCTCCGGCCGGGTCCAGCGTGTTGATGGTCGCTTTTAATCAGGGCGGAACCGGGCTTTGGGAAAACATCGAGCCTGTTTTCGCAAAACAACCTGACGACGGCACTCCCTTGCGTTTTCCAGCCGGTGAGTCGGAGAAGCAGTGGGAATTCCAAACCGGTGCTGAAGTCGAGTTTTTCGTTGTCGTCTACCCGCCCGGTGATGAAGGCGCTGACAATATCGGGCAGTCGGTCGGATGGCTCACCACCGCTCTCGAAGACCAAGCGGAGGACGAAATCGCTCTCCATACCCAAGCTCTGCGCTCTCGGCTGACTGACGGGCTACGTCGGCAGGAGGCCGATGCCTGGAGGGTCGATTTTGGAGACAGCGATCTGGTCAGGAAGCCGGGCGCAGCAACAGCAGCGACGACTCGGAGTGGCGTGGTCCGCCCCCAATCAACGCTCCCTACGTTGCGCATTCGTCGCGAGCTGGATGCAATTGAGGAACACTGGGAGAAGGACAGCCGACCCATCGCGGTGCAAGCTCCAAACCCAGGGTTACTCGTTTTTCCAATCTCCAGCGTAGCGGAGTGAGATCTTTGGCTGCTTCAGGATCCAGCAGTAGTGATAACGCGGGCCGACGCTTCGATGCGGTTCGGGCGCCCTGGTTTTTTCCACTTCTCGTTCTGCTTTGTTGGATACCGTTTCGTGTTTTTCTACCTCAGTGGGCGGAAAAACCGGAGAAACTGTGGCTCGACTCCGCCCTTCAGATTCGCGCTGCACTTGGCTTCGCGGAGCCGCTCGATCCACGGATTCGTTTTGTCGAAGTGAAAATGAATGATGCTCTCGCTGAGAGCTTTGCGACAAAAGGAGAGTACCAAACTGCCGCGGATCTCCTCGGCACGATCAGCAAGTTTGGTGTTTCCGTGATCGCTCTGGATATCCAATACACCTTCGGCCTGGAAGAGGATCAGGCTGCCCTTGCCAAAACCATTGCCGAGATCGAGTCAACTTCCGCGACTCGGATTGTGCTCCCCTTTCGCATCGAAAACAGCTTTGACGGGGAGGCTTATCTGGTGCGTTCTCTCCCGGACGCAGAGACGAGAGAGGGTCGAGTCGAACCCCTCGAAGGCGCCGTCAACGCCGAAGCCGGGAACCACTGGCGTCGCTACCGCTTCGCGCACACCCACGATGGCGAAGCGCTTCCGTCGCTGGCGCTCGCGGCATTCGGGGCTTCGCAACCGGCAGGTCTAGGACCGAAACCATCTTCCCGATCAACTTTCACCTGGAAAGAAATCGATCCCGAAAGCGGGAAAATCAGTGAGCGCGAAGTCGGCAACGAGCTGTTTTACCTGAACTTACAGCACTCTTACTACAACGATATGATCGACCGAGAGTCGGGCATCGACCAACGTGTCTGGACCATCGAAGATCTTGAGCGCGAGGCTCCCTCTGCCAGCACTTTCCAATCCCGCCTTGTCGATACCATCGTGATCGTGGGCTGGGACGAGCAGTATGACGGTCGGCCGACTGCACACGGAGACCAGGAACCGGGCATGGTGTTGCATGGCACCGCTCTGAGCGATCTCATTCACGATACTGGTATTCACCGCACAAGCCTGCCGCTTGATCTCGCCATCTCCATCACGGTCGCCCTGCTCGCCAGCCTCTTCTTTTCGAAAGCGAGAAAAAAGCGGCTGATTCTTTTGGGAGCGGTAGCAGTTGTCGGCGCGCTCGGGTTGATCGGATGGCTCTCGATCTGGTTTATCCACATTTTTCCAACAACGGTGAATCCAATTTTCATCTGGCTATCAGCGGTGGTGCTGGAGATCGCTCGCCGCTGGAGTTTCGAGCAGCGCGAGCGGATTCAGCGCGATGCCATGCTTGGTTTCTACTTCTCGCCGGCAGTGCTCAAGCAGGTCACTCAGGATCTCAGCATGATTCGTCCGCGAGGGAATGAAGTGGCTATTCTCTTGAGCGATTTGCGAGGCTTCACCACGCTTTGCGAAACCCAGCCAGTCGAGCAGGTATTCGAGCTGCTGAACCGACTCTTTGGTGTCGAGACCGAGGTCGCGCTGCGCGAAAATGGGAGCCTCGCTCGCTTCGCGGGCGATCAATTCCTAGCCTACTGGGGAGCACCGGAATCAGATGAAGAAGGCCCCAGCGAAGACGCAGCCGACCGTGCTCTCCGCGCCGCCATCGAAATCCAGCGGACTTTGCGAAAACGTATCTCCACCGCGCCTGAAGGTGATCTGGATCGGTGGCTGCGGATCGGCATCGGTCTGCACTATGGCAAAGGGCTTACCGGGCATGTGGGTTCTCGGAGCTATCGCGACTTCAACATTGTCGGTGACTCGGTCAACACGACTGCCCGAGTCGAAGGTCAAACCAAAAACTATGCAGCTCCCGTCCTCGCAACGGGAAGATTCGTCAGCGCGTTGAAAGAGCCGGTCACAACTCTGATGGTGGATCACGTGACGGTTAAGGGAAAAGCGAAGCCGAATGAACTCCACGCCATTCTCTTGGAAGAAACGGAAGCGATCCTCGAAAGTTGCGAAGCTTATCGCAAAGCCTTCTCCGAGTATGCGAGCGGAAATTTCGGAGGGGCCGCTGAGCAATTCTCGAAGCTGCTCGAAGATGAATTTGAAACGGTTGCCGTTTCGGCGAAACGCCTGCTGGAACGCTGCCGAGAACTTTCGACCACGCCACCGGAGGCCTGGACTGGCGTCTACGAGCTGACTTCGAAGTAACGCGATTCCAAATCCGGCCCTGACCGCACCGAGATCGCTACCCCGCTTTGGCAGTCTTTTTCTTAGCTGCCTTCGTCTTCGCGGGCTTCGCTGCCTCGCTCGGTTTCGAGCCCCTCAGGGATTCGAAATCGGACGGTTCGAAACCATACATGTCGCAGGCGGCCTCTTCGCTTCCGGCTCCCTCCAGCGCGACTTTGAGAAGTTCGTCTCGAGCCAAGTCGAGGGGTGAGCGTTTCATCCGTGTAGCGGCACGGAGGATGCGCCGCGCAGAGCGTTGCAGCTGCGCCTCGATCGGAGGGCGCGATGCGTCGGAGTCAAGCGGCAGATCGTCGGGAAGCAGGACATTGCCGGTGGCAAGGACACAGGCTCGCTGGATCAGATTCTCAAGCTCCCGGACATTGCCGGGCCAGTTGTATCCCTCAAGAATTTCAATGGTTTCGTTCGAGAACTGCATCGCCCGAACCTTGCCCTTCTCAGTCTGACGATGGAGGAAGTGCTCGGCGAGAAGTCGGATGTCCTCGAGGCGGCGACGAAGCGGCGGGATATGAATCCGCACCACATTGAGACGATAAAAGAGATCTTCGCGGAAAGCACCCGCCTCGACCTCCTCCTCGAGCTGTTTGTTGGTCGCAGCGAGAATTCGGACGTTGCTCTGCAGAGTCTGGTTGCCACCGACACGGGAAAACTCGCCGCTTTGGAGGACACGAAGCAATTTGCTCTGAACCTCGAGTGGCATTTCGCCAATCTCATCGAGAAACAGGGTGCCCCCATCGCACTGTTCAAAGCGACCGACTCGCTGGGCGACCGCTCCAGTGAAGGAGCCCTTTTCGTGACCAAAAAGCTCACTCTCAAGCAAGTTGCTCGGAATCGCAGCGCAGTTGATCGCAACATACTCTTCTTTGGAACGGCGGGAAAAGGAGTGGATGGCATTGGAGACGACCTCTTTACCCACGCCGCTTTCTCCGGTGATGAGGACTGGCACATCGGCACGGGCGACGCGACCAATCATTTTGTAGACATCCTGCATCGCCGGGGATCGTCCGATGATGAGATCATCAGAAGGTTGCGGGGGCATTACGGCCCCGGAATCGGATTTGTCCGCCGCCGCTTTGATCTGCTCGGCAGACTGCAAGGCCCGCTCCGCTACTTGTCGGATCTCGAAATTGAGCGCCTCTCGTCTCAACACATCGAACGCGCCGAGTCGCATCGCCTCGATCAC
>JBCCBR010000340.1:0-4435 GCA_039033935.1 Verrucomicrobiota bacterium | reverse complement strand
TTTTACCAATGTCGTGAACGTCGCCTTTGACCGTGGCGATCACAAAACAGGGTGCGTTGTCGTCGGCGCCATCTTCCTTTTCAGCGAGCATGAATGGCTCGAGGTAGGCGACGGCTTTTTTCATGACCCGAGCGCTTTTGACAACCTGAGGGAGGAACATCTTTCCCTCGCCGAAAAGGTCACCGACTACCTTCATGCCATTCATGAGCGGACCTTCGATCACATTGAGCGGTTTGCCGAGAGAGCTGCGCGCTTCCTCGGTATCAGTCTCGATGAAATCGGTGATCCCTTTGACCAGCGCATGGCTGATGCGCTCGTCGAGTGTGCCTTCGCGCCAACTGAGGTCAGGCCCGCTCTTCTGGCTGCTCCCAGTGGCACCGGCAGCTTTGAGTTCTTCGGCATAGTCGATCAGAGCTTCGGTCGCGTCGGAGTGACGATTGAGTAAGACATCTTCGACCAGGCCAAGGAGTTTCGGCTCGACTTCGTCGTACACTTCGAGTATCCCCGGATTGACGATCCCCATGTCCATCCCTGCTTTGCCGGCATGGTAGAGAAAGGCAGCATGCATCGCCTCGCGGACGACATTATTGCCACGGAAGGAGAAGGAGATGTTTGAGACGCCTCCACTGACCTTTGCTCCAGGCAGATTCTCTTTGATCCAACGCGTCGCCTCGATGAAGTCGACTGCGTAGTTGTTGTGTTCGTCCATCCCGGTAGCAACCGTGAGGATATTGGGATCGAAAATAATGTCCTCGGGATTGAAGCCGACTTCATCAACCAGAATGCGGTAGGCCCGTTCGCAAATCTCAATCTTGCGCTCGTAACTGTCCGCCTGACCCTTTTCATCAAAAGCCATCACCACGACGGCCGCGCCATATTTCATGACGCGTGAGGCATGATCGCGAAACTCTTCTTCTCCGCCTTTGAGAGAAATGGAGTTCACGATCCCTTTTCCCTGAAGACACTGGAGCCCGGCTTCGATGATCTCCCACTTTGAGGAGTCGACCATGATCGGGACTGCCGCGACATCAGGCTCGGCCGCGAGCAGATTGAGGAACCGGGTCATTGTCGGAACGCCTTCGATCATGCCTTCGTCCATGCAGACATCGATCACCGGAGCCCCGTTCTCGACCTGCTGACGAGCGATCGCGACGGCATCCTCGAGCTTGTCTTCCTTGATCAGCTTTTTGAAGCGTGGTGAACCCGCCACGTTGGTCCGCTCCCCGACCATCAGGAAATTTTTGTCGCGAGTGTGGTTATAGATCTCAGACCCGCTCAATCGCATCGCATCGGCCGCCGAGGGCAACTCGCGAGGGGCATGACGCTCCGCATTGCGCGCAATCGCAGCGACATGCTCGGGCGTGTTGCCACAGCAGCCACCAATGAGATTGACGAGCCCCTCTTTCGCAAACTGCCCGAGGAAGTCCTCCATGTGATGTGGCTCAAGATCGAACCCTGTCGGAGCGAGAGGATTGGGCAGACCCGCGTTGGGGTAGACGGACACATGCGTTTCGCAGACCTTCGACAGTTCACGGAGATGAGGCTCGATTAAGTCGGGCCCGAGCGAACAGTTCAACCCGACCGCGAGTGGCGCGACGTGCGAAACTGCATTCCACATCGCTTCGACTTTCTGGGCCGAGATCATGGTCTCGCCTCCGCGCCCGACCGCTGCCGAAATGATGATCGGGAATTCCACGCTATCCTCGTCATACACCTCGCGGAGAGCGACGAGGGCTGCTTTGGCATTGAGCGAATCGAAGATGGTCTCGACCATCATGAGATCCGATCCGCCCGCGATCAAAGCTCGGATCTGGTGTTTGTAGGAATCGCGAACCTGATCAAACGTGACGACTCGAAAACCGGGATCTTCGGCATCGGGAGAGTTCGTCAGCGAGACCGTCATCGGTCCGATCGCTCCAGCCACATAGCGCTTTCTGCCTGTTTCCTCACCAATGCGATCGCACCACTCGCGGGCGAGCTTAGCCGACTCGTAGTTGATCTCCCAGGCGAGATCTTTGAGGAAGGGATTATCGCAAACCTCGCGAGCGAAAAATTCAGGATCTTTTCTCCCCTTGCCCGATTCCCGCGGGTCTTCCACGAAGAATTCGCTCTGGGCGAGGGTCGTGCCTGAGAATGTGTTGGTCTCGATGATGTCCGATCCGGCTTCGAGGAAGCGTTTGTGAATGTCACCGATCACATCGGGTCTCGTCAAAGATAGGATATCGCCGTTGTTGAGTAGATCTTTATCGTTTTTCGCGAAGCGATCGCCGCGAGCTGCTGATTCGTCGAGTCCATATTCCCGAATCGTCGTCCCCATCGCCCCGTCGAGCACCAGAATGCGTTTCGATAACTCGCGGCGGAGTTCCTGGGTGAGGGCATCGCTGGTGGTGGAGATCATGGGTGGGGCGCTGGCGCGCAGAATTTAGAAGTTAGAAATCGGAATTTGGAATCGTGCGGGGCACTAATGCGGTAGATGTGGAATCTAACCCTGTTGGGTCATTCATGATACCCTGTCAGGTCCATGACTATACCCTGTTGAATCATGGACCATACTCTATTGAGTTGGCAGTTTGTGGTTTCTAAGAGAATCCTGTCTCATCCGCTCGACCGCAGAGACGACACAAGTTGCCGCTCCGCGAGCTTTACTGACCGAGCGCGATTCGCACTCCACCGAACACAGCGGTCCGCGCTGCCGGGAAGCCGGGGACAGGGTCGTATCTCTCGTCGAATACGTTTTCGACTCGTCCGTAGATTTCGATAAATTCGTTCAACTCATAACTCCCGAAGAAGCGAGCCACGGTGAAGTCTTCAAGAGCGACGTTGCCGACATCGAATCGCTGGTAGGCACTTGAGAATTCACCGCCAAAGGTCCAGGCATCTCCGCGAGCGAGGAAGCCTCCGTTAATGCTGTGCTCGGGCCGCCGCGGCAGGCGATCTCCGGGTTGGACTGACGCAAAGCTGCTCTGGCCCTGCACGAGGAAGGCGTCGAGCTTGGTGTAGTTGGCGTAAATCTCGAGGTTCTCTGTCGGGGTGATACGCGCCTCGATTTCGACCCCCTCTGTTTCGGCGTCGCCAAGGGTCGGGAAGATGGTGTTGGTGACGAAATTGAAGTTTCCGTCGATAAGATTGTCGATGTCCGATCGGAAGTAAGTCAGAGCGAAACTGGCTTTTTCTTCGAAAAGCTCCTGGCGAAGCCCAAACTCGATCGTCTCATTTTCCTCCGGTCGGAGAACGGCGGGGTTCACACTTGGGTCGAGGAAGGCATAGTCCTGTCCCGCCGGGGCTTTGTAGCCAGTTGCGATTTTTCCAAACACGGTGGTTCCGGTCGCCTCGATTTCCTGGCTCAACGACACCAGGTAAGTCCCCCGACTGGCAAAGGCGTCGAACTCATCGTAGCGGTAGCTCGCAAGGAGATTGGTAGTTTCGGTAAGGTCAATGGAGGCCTGGCCGAAGACTCCGGTGAAGGCATACTCGAAACCGCTCGGGCTACCGAACGCGGTCGGAGTCGGGAGCCGAATGAACTCATACTGGTAGTGGCCACTGCCAATCGTGAATTCGAGGCGATCGCTCGGGCGGACGTTGAAAACAGCCTCAAACTCTTCACCGGTCTGGAAGAGATCGTTGTCAAACCCGCCGGTATCGCGAGCAAGCAGATCGTTGCCTGAGTGACTGTAGAGGACCGAGAGATCCCAGTCGTCCCGCAGAATGCTGAAGCGAGGGGATACCAGGTAGCCCCGATTTTGGTTGAATGCCGCAGATGGGAAACCGAAACCACCCCGGGCTCCGGGGGTGTCGACTCGTCCATCCTGAAGGTAACCGAGCACGTCAAAAAACACGCCATCGCCAAGCTCGACCGCGAAATTCCCTCGGATCACCCCATTTTCGAAAGCCGAGCTTGCCGTATCGGGTTCGAAGTCATTTTCCGTCTCAGTCCAGGAACCGTCCAGCGCGGCGGTGAAAGCGCCGTCCTTGACCGTGACGCGAGTCCCGGCTCGGCGCGTGTCCCACGAGCCAGTCTCAGCATAGCCGCTTACGGTATTGGACTGCACAAACCGCGCGTCGGTTGAGCGCAAGTCGATCGCTCCAGCAAGGGCGTCTGACCCATAGATAGAACTGACCGCGCCACGATGGATCTGGACAGATTCGAGCGTCGATGCATCGAGAAACTCAAGCTGGTAAATTCCGGCGAGGCCGGGAGGAAGGCGACGGCCATTCAACAGCACCACGGCGTGGTCGCTTTCCTGCCCTCGAATAAAGAGCGATGTCTGCGCGCCGGTCTGCCCTGACTGCACCAGGGTCACCCCGGCAGTCTGTCTCAGGATATCCTCCAATCCCCGCCGTTGGTAGGCTCGGATCTAGACAGTCGTGGAGCGATTGCGCTGCCTCGGGATCGGCGACGATGCCAAAGCCAACGTCAGCACTCGAATCGAGTGCT
>JBCCBR010000339.1:0-4438 GCA_039033935.1 Verrucomicrobiota bacterium | reverse complement strand
TACTGATGATGAGCGGCACCTCCATGGGTAGCTCGCCGCTTTCCTGTCTCGAAAGCAGGTCGTAAAGACAGTGGTTGTCTCGTGTCACAAACAGGGCGACTCGCGGCTTCACATCAGAGAAGTAGAGTTTCCATCGCATCTCGAATCGGTCTGCGAGTTTGGACAAGGTCGCGGCGAGGTCTTCACGGGCGACGGCAAACCCTGGAATTTCCCACTCGACCCGCATGAAGAAGACTTTTTCTTCGGAGTCGACGTGCTGGTCGATGTCGACGATGTTCCCCTGATTTTCCCAGAGGAAAGAAGAGATTGCAGCGACAATACCGGGTTGATCCGGGCAGGAAATCAAAAGGATGGCCGTCGGGCTCGTGGCGGGATTCGCACTCACGGGGTCTCTTCTTGTGAATGGGAAGTGGCAGGGGGAGAAGTCAGTCGGCCTAAAACAATCGTGCTCGAGGGGGGAATCGAACCCCCACGGGTTGCCCCACAGGATCCTTAATCCTGCGCGTCTACCAATTCCGCCACCCGAGCGAACGAAAACACGCCGGAAGCTTGGCTTCTGGCGTGGAGGGCTGCATCTATCGTGGTGAATCCTATTTTCTGCAAGCTTTCTTTCGTTGGCCCCGTCACATTTGTGATTCGATAATTCATGGGTTGTGTTAAGCGAGAAGAGCTCATCCGATACCTCGTCGTCATTCCGATCCATGATGAGGAGGAAGTGATTGGGGCAACGCTCGATGAACTCATCGAGGTGCTACCGAGTGACGTTGCGATCGCTGTGGGCCTCAATGATTGCCGCGACCAGAGCCGCGAGATATGCCACGAACGCGGGGTGTTTGTAGGGGAGACTGATTCACTTGGTTATGGGCACGGCTGTCGCGCTGCGATCCGAGAGGCCGCCACGGTAGGCATATCGGCTGATGCGTATCTCTTTTTTGCGGGTGATGGAGCAAACCGCCCGGAGGATCTGCTCCGCTGCATGGATCTGCATCAAAGCGATCCGGCGCAGCAGTTCATCATGGGGGTTCGACGTTTTACGCTGGAGACTTGGTTGGCAGAGTTTGGCCGTGCTCTCCCTAATTTGATTCTCGGGAGCTGGTGCCGGTTGCTGGGCGGGCAGTTTTTCCCCGACCTCGGACCTCTGCGACTCATCAGCCGGAGCTTGTATGAGGAAATGGATCTTCGCGAGCTTGTCTGGGGATGGACGATAGAAGCTCAACTTCGAGCTGCTCAGCTGGGAGCGGTCATTACTTCATTCCCTGTCCGTGAGCGTCCTCGTCAGGCGGGCAGGCAGAAAGTCAGCGGCGTATCGATGAAACGCTCCGCGCAGGTCGGCCTGGAGATAGCCAAAGCCGCCTGGAGAGTGCGCCGAAATCGAGAGTGACGACTTCCCGCTTTGGATTGCATTGGGCATCCTGGGAGAGCTGATTCGAAAACTCTCAAGTCACCTTCAGATACGTGACGAAGTCTCGCTCTGAATTCAGACCGAGAGGTCAAACCCAGAGATTCCGGTCGAGGGTGCGGTATTGAATGGCTTCCATGAGATGATCTTTAGCGATGTCTCTCTGCCCTTCGAGATCGGCCAGAGTCCGCGCTACTTTCAGAATCCGGTCGTGAGCTCGGGCGCTGAAGTTGAGACTGTCCATCGCTGCTTCGAGCACGCGCTCGCAGCCACGCGAAAGCCAGCAGAACTCAGCCACCTGGCGGCTCCCCATGTCGGCGTTTGTGTGAATTCCTGGATAAGGAACAAATCGCTCCAGTTGGACCTGACGAGTCTCTTCAACTCTCTCTCGGATGGTCTCTGAACTCTCGCCGCCGGTCTCTGACCGCAACTCTTTGTATTCAACCGGCGGAACGTCGAGATGCAGATCGATCCGATCGAGGAGTGGTCCGGATATCCTCGCTCTATACTTTTCAATCTGATTCGGCGAGCATCGGCATTCGCGAGTCGGATCAGCGAGGTAGCCGCAGGGGCATGGATTCATTGCTGCGACTAGGCTGAATTTACTCGGAAAGGTAAACTTGCCGGCTGCCCGAGAGATGGTGACGTAGCCGTCTTCGAGCGGTTGGCGCATCACCTCAAGAGTCGAGCGCTTGAATTCGGGCAGCTCGTCGAGGAACAGTAAACCGTTGTGCGCGAGACTGACTTCGCCGGGGGTGGGCTGGCTGCTGCCACCGAGCAGTCCAACATCGGAGATCGTGTGGTGAGGGGATCGGAATGGACGGGTCGCGACGAGGCTGCTTTTCGCATCGACCATTCCAGCGACGCTGTGAATCTTGGTTGTTTCGATCGCCTCTTCCTCGCTCATGGTCGGGAGGATCGTGACAAGGCGCTTCGCGAGCATTGATTTCCCAGTGCCGGGACTGCCAAGCATGAGCAGGTTGTGCCCGCCAGCCATCGCCACTTCGAGGGCTCGCTTGGCCGGGGCCTGCCCCTTCACCTCATCGAAATCAATCCCACAATTTTGCTGGGACTTAAAAAATGCTTCGCGATCGAGGCGTTCGGGTCTGATCTCGCCTTCGCCAGCGAGAAGAGCGTAGGCTGCCTGGAGCGTGGGAACGCCGTAGACGTAGATGCCATCGACAATACTCGCCTCACGAGCGTTCTCTTGTGGCACGAGGATGGCTTTCTTCCGTCTGCGCTTTGCTTCCAGGGCGATCGGGAGAACGCCTTTGATCGGGCGAATCCTACCATCAAGCGCGAGTTCGCCGACCACGGTACATTTGTCGAGGGCGCCATCTTTGAGGGGACCGTTGTGATCTTCCGAGAGAGCGAGCATCCCGAGCGCAATCGGAAGGTCAAAACTCGGCCCTTCTTTACGGAGGTCAGCCGGGGCCAGGTTGATCGTGATGCGCTTGTTGGGCCAGCGCATCCCGCTGTTTTTGATCGCGGTGACGACTCGGTCGAGGCTTTCCCGCACGGCCGCGTCAGGAAGGCCAACGAGCTTGATATCAATGTCACCCTCGGCCGCGTTGACTTCGACCTCGACCGGTTGGGCCTCGACCCCATGGAGAGCGGCGGCTGTGACACACACGAGCGACATGCCCGGAGTGTCCACGCGAGCAACTCAGTCCGCAAGTCAAATAACGTTCACTAGAACAATTTCCAACTGAATCTTAAGAAAGGTTGTAGGGGTCAATGTCGACCGTCACAATGACATCATCGGGAAAGCTCATGTCTTCCATCACCCCCTGGATATGTTGATTGAGAGCCCGTGCCCGTCCGCATTTCAGCATCACCTGGAAGCGCCATTGGTCGTGACTTTTCGTAAGCGGCGAGGGCAGCGGCTCGGTCATGACCATGTTGTCCGGCAGGTTTCGTTTGAGCCGGACGTGAAGCGTTTTGAGAGAAAACTCAGCGCGATGTTGGTGTTTGCTCCGCACGGTAATGAGCGCGAGATGGATAAACGGCGGGTGTCCGAATTGGCGACGTAAGATCAATTCCTGCTCGGCGAAGCCGTCGAAGTCGTGATGCCTTGCGTGCTGTATCGCCGGATGGTGCGGTGTGAAGGTTTGAACGACCACCTCTCCTTCCAATTCGCCCCGGCCGGCGCGCCCGGCCACCTGGGTTAGCAACTGGAAGGTTCGTTCACCGGCACGAATATCTGGAATGTGAAGACCGACATCGGCGTTGAGGATGCCAACAAGTGTCACGTTCGGGAAGTGAAGTCCTTTGGCAATCATCTGGGTGCCGAGGAGGATATCGATCTTCTTTGCTTTGAAGGCATCCAAGGTCGAGCGAAGCTGATTTTTTTTTCGCATCGAATCTGTGTCGACCCTTGCAATGCGGGCTCCGGCAAACACTTGCTTCAAGACTTCTTCGACTTTCTCCGTGCCAAAGCCAGCATTGAGGATTGCTTGGGAATTGCACTCCGGGCACCTCCGGGGCGGCAGCATCCCGAAACCGCAGATGTGACAGAGCAGTTTATCATCAGCTCGGTGGACGGTCATCGTTGTGCTGCAGTGGCGGCAATTCTGCACGAAGCCGCAGTCCGGGCACATGATCGACCTGGCAAAACCGCGCCGATTCAGGAAAAGGATAGTCTGCTCACCGTCGGCGATGCGGCGCTCGATGCCCTCGCGCAGCTTTGTGGAAAGGATCGTGAGCCCGCTGCCTTGTTTTCGGCTTTCGAGCCGCATATCGATCACTCTGATGAGCGGGAGCTTGCGGTCGTCAATCCGCTGACGCATCTCTGCGATCTCATATTTTCCATTCTGGGTGTTCTGCCACGACTCGAGAGAAGGGGTTGCGCTTCCGAGAACGACTGGGCAATTCTCAATCTGGGCTCTGACGACCGCGATATCACGCGCCTGGTATCTCGGGACGGTGTCTTGTTTGTATGAGTTTTCGTGTTCTTCATCCACCACGATCAGTCCGAGATTGGCAATCGGCGAAAATATCGCACTGCGCGCTCCGATTACGATGCGAGCTTTTCGGTCG
>JBCCBR010000338.1:0-4448 GCA_039033935.1 Verrucomicrobiota bacterium | reverse complement strand
CAGCCATACAAGAGATTAGCGACACCGCGACCCAGTTTCCGAGTTTTCGTGTAGCGTGCCTTTGGTGGCTCGTGGATATCCGCATAAACAGCGACAGATGCGCCGACGACTGCAAGTGCGAGAGCTGCGACCAGTAATCTCTTCATAATCAAAGGCGAGGGTAGGCAGGGGGGCATCCTTTGGCAACCAAAATTTTTTTTTCGCTTGGCCTCGCGATGGTTGCTCCTATGTTCCCGCCTAATGCACCCTGACCTAGAAAAACTCGTTTCTCGTGGAAAGATCGAAGCCCTTGCCGCAGAGCAACTCGAGGCACTCCCACCAGGGACCTTTTGCTTTCACAAAAGCTGGGGTTCCGGCCAGATCAAGGATTGGGACCGCCTCAATGTTAAGGTCGTGGTCGATTTCGAAGACAAGCCGGATCATGAGATGGGCATGAAATTCGCGGCCAAATCGCTCACTCCGCTGGAGGAAGGCGATTTTCTTGCGCGGCGCTTTTCGGCTCTGGAAGATCTGCAGGCTCAGGCCAAGGAAGACCCGGTTGGGTTGGTCCGGCTCGCCGTCGCGGGCCAGGGAGACAGCGTTTCGCTCGATCAGCTGGAGGATTTGATCAAAGGGCGCGTCGTTGACGACGGCAAATACAAGAGTTGGTGGGAGAGCACCAAGAAGAAGCTGAGAGAAGATCGCCAGTTCGTGGTCCCCTCAAAGCGGAACGAGCCTCTTGAGCTGCGGTCGGATGATTTTGACCCTACCGAGGCCTTGCTCGAAGATTTTCGCGAGGCAAGGGACCTAAAAGCGAAGCTGAGGTCAGTCGAAGCGATCATCAAAGATCTCGCGGTTTTTGAGGAGGGAAGCGATCAGCTCGCAGAACTCGCCAAAGAAGTCACAGACGTGGCGAGCAAGGGTGCCAAGTTGCAATTCCAGGCCGGGGTGGAGTTGATGCTCGCTCGCGACGATCTCCAGACCAAGGCAAAACTGACTCCTCCCGAAGATCAGGCGACCGTCGCGGAGTTGATTCAATCAAATGAAGAAGAGCTGGCCCCACTCATGGAGGGCCTATCGTTGACTCGCTTAAGACAGCTCTTGAAGTGCTTTCCAGCAGCATTTGGCGAGGAAGAATGGGTCGAGCGTCTCCTCTCGCTGGTATCTGAGTGTAATCTGCGGACGATTGGCGAAATAGCCTCGTTTCTAAAAGATTCTGACCAGTCGGAGGCTTTCCTTTCTTTCATTCGCGAAGGCCTCCAGCAGCGGGCCCTGAAGTCGGACTCGCTCGCCTGGATCTGTCGGGAGAGAAAGGGGATGGCATCGAGTATCTTTGATCCGAATTTGAGCCTCTCTGTGATGAGCTCACTCGAGTCCGATCAACTCAATGACGAGGGCATGGTCCGGTCGGCGAACCGACTCCGAGACCTGGTTCAGAGTGATCGGCAACTGATCCCGGATATGATTGAAGGGGCAAACATTAACACGATCCGCAACTTTGCTTCCAGACTGGTCAACTCAGCCTCGTTCGATGACCTGACTCGAAAATCACTGGTCGCTCGGGTCATCAAACTCCACCCGGAGATTCAGGACTTGCTGACCCGAACTGAGAAGGAGGAAGAAATGCTACTCGTTTCGGAGGAAAGCCTCGTCGAGCGGAAGGAAGCCTACAACCGTCTCATCAACGAAGAAATTCCTCAAAATCGCGAAGACATCAAGATCGCTCGGTCCTACGGGGATTTGAGGGAGAATTTCGAATACAAGTCGGCCAAGGAATACCAGCGCGTCCTGATGAAGCGCCAGTCAGACTGGGAGCGCGACCTCAAGATCGCCAAGCCGACCGATTTCGCCGAGCCCGACACCACTGCCGCATCAGTCGGAACTGTTGTCACCCTGGCCCCACAGGGAGACGGAGAGGAGCTCACCTACACAATTCTCGGGGCGTGGGATGGCGATCCCGAGCGAGGCATCATTGCCTATCTATCGGAGCGGGCCAAAGAGATCCTCGGCAAATCAGTGGGCGAGAGCGTCGAATTCACGACCGAGGGCGGCAACAGCATCGGCTACAAGATCGCCTCGATCGAGGCCTGGAAAAAGTAGCGACAGCAGACATCCGCAGCTTCACCGCCGGAACCCGTGAGCGCTTGAGTTTCCGGTCGCCAGACGGGGCTGGGCCACGAGTGTGAGCGTCGGTTTGCCCTGGACTTAAGAGGGTTGAATACAGGACCTAACAGGGTCGAGTCCGGGACCTAACAGGGTTGAGTCCGAGACCCAACAGGGTTGAATCAAAGACTCAATAGGGTTGAATGCGTAGGCCGAATCAGATCGCCTCACGCGCTTTCAGTTTCACCAAATTGCATCCGAATGACGGCGCCACCGTCCTCGGCGTTGTTGAGCGAGACGGACCCGTGATGCAGGGCGACGGCCTGCTGGATGAAGCTGAGACCGAGGCCCGAGCCTTTGCGGCCGGTTGCTTCGTGTTTCAGAGAGTAAAATCGATCGAAGACTCGATTGATCGCATAGTCTGGTAGCCCCGGTCCTTCGTCTCGGAGTTCGAATGTCGAGCCTCTCTCTGACGAGATCAGTGAGGCCACCAGCGTCCCCGCGTTCGGGGAAAAATCGATCGCGTTTTGAATCGCGTTTCGAATCGCGATACGCAGCATGAGTCGGTCCCCTTTTAGCCTGAAGCCTGCTCCCTCGACGCTGATTTGCCAGGTCAGTGATTTGGTGGCGAAGGCACCTTTGAGATCGGCTGCTTCCTGCTCGATCAATTCATGAAGATCGATTGTCTCCGGGTTCCCGATAGCCACTTGATTTTCGATCGCAGCGAGCTGGACGAGTCGGCTCACAAGTTCTTCGCTGCGTTCAGTCTCAGCGAGGATGTTTTTGAGAAAGCGCTTCCGAGTTGCTTCGGGCATGGATTCGTCGATTAACTCGGCCGCACCTCGGATCGCGGCGAGAGGTGACTTCAGTTCGTGAGTGAGGGCCTGCACGTAATTCTCTACGTAGTGCTTCCCGTCGAGCTCGCGTCGCATGTCTTCGAGTGCTGTGGATAGAGTCTTCCACTCGCCAAGACCAACTGTCGGGACCGCCGATCCACCCCCTCGCGAAATCTTTCGGGCTGACTCGGTCAGTCCCTGGATTGGCCTCAGCAAAAACCAGGTCCATATCGTTGCGAGGGCGATCACGGCGCAGCCTGCGAGGACGCTTTGCTGCAAGACGATCGCTCGTCTCTCTTCGACGAAGGGTGCCATGGCGGTTTCGGGGCGGGCGACGGTGAGAGTGCCGACGAGCCGATCGCGATCCCGGATTGGAGCCGCCACGAAAAACACCGTTGAGCGGGGGTCATCTGGATCGATTCGCGAGGCGCGTCTGCCGTATTGACCCTGCTGAGCCAGGAAAACATCGTTGTAGCGGGAGTAATCCTCCCCGACACGGCGACCTCCTTCGGAATCGAAGACGATGATGCCATCTTCGTCGGCGATGTAGACGTGAGTTTGCAGTGAGGTTTTTTCGAGCTGGTAAATCCGAGCCAGAAACTCGCGGCGATAGGCAGCGGAAAAAGCCTCACGGAATTTGCCAACTTCAAGTTTCCCATCGGCAATGTCCTGCTCGACGAGTGAGGCGAAAAGATGGGCAAAGTCAACCAGTGGCTCCTCGGCGGCCTGGGAATATTGTTTTTCGACATCGTCCCGCAGAGACTTCATCAGCAGAAAAACACAGGCCCCCGAAATCAGGAGAAAGCCGCCGACGAGCAAGGCGGTGAGCTTCATGCGGAAACCTCGGAGATGGAGTAGCCAAGCCCGCGGTGAGTGACAATCAAATCGCACTCGGGCTGTACTTCGTGGAGCTTCCGGCGCAGTGTTTTGATGTGGGCGTCGACTGTCCGATCTGAGGCTGAGTCAGGCTCATCCCAGATCTGGTTCATGAGTTGTTCGCGGGAGTAAACCCTGCCGGGATGCTTCACGAAAAGAGCCAGCATCCCGTATTCGTAGCGAGAAAGTCCAAGGTCGACGTCCTCGAGCAGCGCTTGAAAGCGATCGGGACGGAGGGTCAGAGGGCCGTAAATCACTCCGCTGGGAGAGGCGCTTGAGTTTGCCTGATCAGATCGTGTCCGCTGGCTGCGCCGCAGAATGGCGTGGACTCGAGCGGTCAGCTCGCGAGGGCTGAATGGTTTTACGACATAGTCATCTGCCCCGAGTTCAAGACCGACAACACGATCGATCTCCGATTCCCGAGCTGTCAGAAATAAAATCGGGACATCGGAAAATTTTCTGATTTCCCGACAAACGTCGAATCCGAGCATGTCCGGTAGGCCAACGTCGAGCACTACAAAATCCGAACCATTCTCTCGCAGGGAAGAGATTGCCTCTCCGCCGGTCAGAACGTGATGCGTCTCAAAGCCCTCAGTTTCAAGCGAATAGACCAGAGTCTCTGCGATTGAGGGCTCGTCTTCGACGATGAGAACT
>JBCCBR010000337.1:0-4461 GCA_039033935.1 Verrucomicrobiota bacterium | reverse complement strand
GCATTTTGACCTCGCGACTAAGTATCTCGATCTGGCCGAAGCGCGACACCGGGAACTGGTGGAGGAGGGAACCAGCTCTTGGGTCGAGAAACAGGGTTTGCTGGTGAGGGGATACCGCTCGGAGATCGATCGCTCTTACCAGCCCTTTGGCCTTGAGATCCCGGAGTCGCTCGACCTGACCAAGCCAGTTCCTCTGCTGGTCTGGCTTCATGGGAGAGGCGACAAGATTACCGATCTGCATTTTCTCGAACGTTGTGCGACCAAAAGTCAGGCCTTTGGTGGCTTTGTTAGCGAGCAGGAGGATGCCATCATCCTGCACCCCTTTGGACGCCACTGTGTCGGTTGGAAACATGCTGGTGAGATCGACGTCTTCGAGGCGATCCAAGCCGTGCAGAGAGATTACCCAATCGATCCGGACCGAATCGCTCTAGCTGGGTTTTCGATGGGCGGCGCAGGGGCCTGGCATATCGGGGCCCATTATCGCGATCATTTTTGCGCGGTGCACGCCGGGGCTGGCTTCGCGGAGACGAAGGAGTATCTCCGCCTCGAACCAGTCGATTATCCGGTCGATTATGAACAGACTCTCTGGAAGGTCTACGACGTCCCAAATTATGCTATGAATCTGTTGAACGGGCCGCTCCTCGCCTATTCCGGGGGTGAGGACAAGCAGAAGCAGGCGGCTGATTTGATGGCTCGGGTGCTGAGCGAAGCTTACGGCCATGAGCTGCGCCATGTCATCGGTGACGGGATGGGGCACAAATACAACGAAGAGTCAGTCGCTGAGATCTGGGATTGGCTTCAGCAAGCCTGGAAACGTGGCCGAAAGCTCTCATCAGATCCGATTCAATGGGAGACCCCGACTTTGCGCTACCCTGGGTATGGAGCCTTCCGCATGAAAGGGCTGGTCGAACACTGGCGGGGAGCAGAGGCGCAGGTTTCTCGCGAAGAGGGAAGCAACCGGTGGAAGCTGAAGCTGGATGGCGTCTCAGCCTTTCAGCTGAGCGATGCCGAGCTGGCCGGAGCAGAGCTGGTCTTCGACGACGGTCAGCGGATCACGGTTGCCGATCCTGGTTTCCCGATTGGCAGTGTCTCTCTGGTTTGGAAAAAGGATCGATGGCAGTTTGGAGAACCCGGCGCGATCTCGAAACGTCCCGGATTGCAGGGTCCAATTGACGACGCCTTCCTTTCGCGATTCATCGTCGTGCCTCCGAGTGAGGAGCCAGCTCAGCCGAAGATGGCGCGGTGGGTCGACTTTGAACTGGCTCATTTTCGGTCACGGTGGCGGGCTCTGATGCGGGGCGAGTATTTGGAGCGAGTCTCTGAAGAGCTCGACTCAGGCGATCTTGACGAAGCCAATCTCATTCTCTGGGGTGATCCAGAGTCCAATCCGATGCTCGCCGAAATCGTCGATCGATTGCCGATTGAGTGGGAGGAGGGGTCCTTTACTTTTCGCGGGAAGCGCTACTCTGCGGAAGACAAGGTGCCTGTTTTTATTTTTCCGAATCCAATCAATCCGCGACGCTATGTCGTGATCAACAGCGGCCTGACATTTCGCGAAAACCATGACCGGACCAATTCTTTGCAAAACCCGAAATTACCTGATTGGGCCGTGGTTGATCTGACTCAATTGCCAGACGGGGAAGCTCCGGGAAAGATCGAGGCTTCTGGCTTCTTTGACGAAAACTGGCAGTGACAATGAATCGCGCGCACTCGGGACACGATGTGGATTTCCTGATTGGGGAATGGCAGCGGCTTTGCGCGAAAGCTAACTGGAAACGGCAACTGCTCGTCGATGTCTCCGGCTGGCCGATCGAAGCGATTGAGATACCGGGCCAAGGCGGTGGAGCAGGTTTGCCAGACTACATCAGCAGTGGGGTCCACGGTGACGAATGCGCCCCGATCTGGGCATTGTTGGACTGGGCGCGTGACCTCGCTGATGGGCAAAGCACGCTGGACAGGCCGATCACCGTGGTTCCCTGCCTGAATCCCTGGGGGATCGCCAACAACAGTCGAGGCGATGAATCCGGTATCGATCTGAATCGACATTTTCAGGACGAAACGCATCCCGTGATCGGACCGTGGCGGCGATATCTTGGAGGACGCGACTTCGGTCTCGCTCTAAATTTGCACGAAGACTTCGATGGTCGCGGTATCTACCTCTACGAGATCTGGCGCGATCAATCGATCGGGGAATTCTTGCTCAATCAATGCGAACGCATCATCGCTCGCGAGCCCGATGGGATGGTCGACGGTCGACCTGCCGAGGGTGGGCTGCTGGCGGCGGATGAAGCTGAGATCCGCGACGTGGTAGAGGAAGAGCTCGAAGGGGGAACTCCCGAGGCGATCTATCTCTTCCTCGAGCACGCCCAGCGAAGCCTCACGTTTGAGACACCGAGTGAGCACGATCTCGAGGTGCGAATCGCGGCCCATCGCCGATTCATCAATGCAGCACTCGCCTGCGGCAGGTGAGCGAGCAGACAAATGCTCCCACGAGTCCGGAGTTGTCAGACCGAGACGAGACACTACACTCGGCGCATGATCCCAAAACGACGTGAATTTCTAAAAACGACGCTGCTCGGCGGTGGCGCGGCATCTTTCCTGGTCGGTTGCTCCGATAGTGAGCCGACGGCGACTTCCGGAGAAGGCACCCCTGAGCCGTCGCTTGCCGATCGGTTTCCAATCTCCCTCGCTCAGTGGTCTCTCCATCGGGCTCTGCGAGCCGGTGAACTCGACAACCTGGACTTCCCGAAATTCACGCAGGAGACATTTGGAATCGAGGCTGTCGAATGGGTCAACAGCTTCTTCCACGTCGAGCACCCGACCTACGGAATTCAGCCGAAAGGCCAGAAATACCTTACTGACATGAAGACACGTGCCGACGATTCGGGCGTCGTCAGTGTGCTCGTGATGTGCGATCGGGTCGGAACGCTCGGCAACCCGGATCAATTGAAGCGGACCGCCGCAATCGAGGGGCACCACGCCTGGCTCGACGCTGCCAAATTCCTCGGTTGCCACAGCATTCGGGTGAATGCTGGCAGTGATCCAGCGCTCAGCCCCGAGCAACAGGCTGATCTCTGCACTGATGGGCTGCGCCGTCTGTCGGAGCATGCGTCCACTCTTGATCTCAACGTGATTGTCGAAAATCACGGCGGCCTCTCCTCCAACGGCTCGTGGCTCGCCCGGGTGATCGAGGGAGTCGGGCTCGAGAATTGCGGGACTCTTCCTGACTTTGGAAACTTCTACGTCGCCAAGAATCGGGGCAAGCCGGAGCAATATGCAAAACAAAAGGCACCCTACGAGGGGGATCCGGCATACACCGAAGATGAAACGGGGCTGGGCTACGATCGCTACACTGGTGTGCGTGAGCTGATGCCCTTTGCGAAAGGAGTTTCCGCGAAAGCGCACGACTTCGATGCTGAGGGCAACGAGGTGAACACCGACTTCGGGCGGATGTTCGATATTGTCGAGGCCTCGGGTTATGAAGGCTATGTCGGCATCGAATACGAGGGTAAGACAATTGGTGAAGTCGAAGGGATCAAGAAAACGAAGGCTCTGCTGGAGCGGGTGTTCGGGTGACGTTGCCTTCTCGCGCCGACTTTGCGTATCCACGTCGTAGCGGAATTTGCCAAAAATTCCGACCCCTCGCTTCGCCTCACACAATCAGATCCTTCACGACATGACCGTGGACATCGGTGAGGCGGAAATCGCGCCCCTGAAAGCGGTAAGTGAGCTGCTCGTGGTCGAGCCCTAACAAGTGCATCACCGTCGCTTGGAAATCATGAACATGAACTGGTTTCTCGGCCACGGAGAAGCCGAGTTCATCGGACTGGCCGTAGGAAAGCCCTCCTTTGACGCCGCCTCCTGCCATCCAGAGAGTAAAGGCATCGGGGAAATGATCGCGACCGAGAATGTTCCCGTTGGCGGTCCGACCTTCACGGAATGGAGTGCGGCCAAATTCGCCACCCCAGATCACCAGGGTTTCATCGAGCAGTCCTCTTTCTTTGAGATCCTCGATCAGAGCAGCGACAGGTTTATCCATCGTCGCGCATTTGTTGGTGAGTCCATCGGTGATGCCGGTGTCAGCCCGGGTCCCGTGAAAGTCCCAGCCCCAGTCAAACAGCTGCACAAAGCGAACGCCTCCTTCGACGAGACGGCGAGCGAGGAGGCAGTTGTTGGCGAAGCTCGCTCCGCCTGGCTCAGCCCCGTAGTGTTCGATGGTTTTGGCAGACTCTTTTGAAATATCCATCACCTCAGGGACAGAGGTCTGCATGCGAAAGGCCAGCTCATATTGGGAAATCCGTGTCAGCGTCTCTGGGTGACCAAGATCGGCGGCTTGCATTTCATTGAGATCGCGAAGGGCGTCGAGGGTTTTTCGCCGCATCGACCGTGCGGTTCCGGGCTCGAGGGAACAGATGTCCCGCGTGCGGTACCGCACCATCGGGCCGGCGGTTCGGGTGAGTG
>JBCCBR010000336.1:0-4465 GCA_039033935.1 Verrucomicrobiota bacterium | reverse complement strand
CGCGAGCCCTGGCAGGTAAACAGTCCACTGAGGATTTGTTACCGCCTATTTCAGGCTCGCGACTGATGTCCTTGATTAACATCACCGCGACCGTGATGCACCCGGTAAGAACACAGAGTGGGATTGAGAATGCGATAAACTTCCACGGGCTCATTTGGAACACTTTCTTTCTCGGCGGAAGATTGACTACTACCGGGATGGTTTCGACTCAGTTTAATGCGTCTCCGCCGCTTAAACGATAGCCTGCTTCGGGGGGGAGACGATTTAGCGAGAGGGCCCCGATACCAAACTTGGAAGAATTCTTCGACACCGGCTCGGGAATTAAAGGAATTTCAACTGTTCACGATGTCCAAACTGGTGTAAGATTTACATCTACACTTATAATGTAGCCTTTTGGGAATAAGAAATGACTCGGACCCAAATACAGTTTCCTGATCCGCTCTACAAGCGGCTCAAAAAAACCGCAGCGAGCCGCGATTGGTCTCTGGCAGAGCTTCTGCGACGAGCCGCTGAAGCCTATCTACTGACGATAGACGAAGGAGAAGGGAGCTCTTCAGAGGAATGGCAAATGCCTGTGCTCAGACCCAGTGGCGGCTACATCGAAGATCCCGCTCGAATCCATGCGGAGAGTGCTGCTGTAGCGGAGAAATTGCAGAATCTTGAGTCTAGATGACCTCTGCCGATACTAATCTTTTTATCTACGCGGCTGATCCCGATTCAACTTGGCACCGGTCTGCGAGGGACTTTTTCAAAGGCTGCGGTGATGGCTTTGTCGTGAGCCAATTCGTTTTGGTCGAGGTCTACATGTTGCTGAGGAATCCTGCCGTTTTCAGAAAGCCCTACAGCACCCGAGAAGCGGTAGAATATTGCCGAGCCCTCGCCGGAAGTCCGAAGTGGAGGTGTGTGGACTACGATCCGATGATAGCTAAGAAACTCTGGCAATGGGCGGAACAGACAGAGCGAGGCTATAGGGGTATTATAGACGCTCGGATAGGGCTGATTTTGCGCCACCATGGGGTGACGCATTTTGCGACGGCGAATGTCAAAGACTTTGAGGGGCTTGGTTTTGAGAAAGTTTGGAACCCCCTCACTGAAAGCCCGTGAGTCATCCGTCCAACGGATCGAGGGGATTCCCGATACAAAGACTGATCCTGCACCGCATTTTTTAAACGCAGCTACACTATTGCGGCGCTCCGTTCGGTTCAGAAAAAGCCTACTTTGGCCTTCACTCTCATTGTCGGCTCAAATGAGCTCACTTCTTAGGCCCTTTTCCTTTCGGGTTTCGTGGGGTTGGCCGATAAGTAGCTCCGTTGTCCTGAGGCATCTCTTCATTCCATGCGAGGACCTTTGCGATGAAATCGGCAGTGATCTCTGGATTTGCCTCCGCAAGGTTTGTGGTTTCACCGCGGTCCTGCTCGAGGTCGTAGAGCTCGGCCTGACTGCCGTCGTACTCGCACATCAGCTTCCATTTGCCCGAGCGCACGGCGAGGTCGGGCAGATCCTCCACATCATAAAAGCTGTCTCGATCAGGCGGGCGACGGAAAAAAATCGGTGCTCCCCGGGAGCCCCCGTTGCCCAGCAGCGTGCCGATGAGGCTCTCACCGTCATACTCGATTCCCTTGGCATGTCGAGTCCCGGTCACGTCGAGCAGGGTCGGCACCAGATCGATCGCTGAGAAAACTGAATCGGTATCGACCAGGCCCTGAGTATGGAGAATACCAGGCCCCCAGGCCACGAGAGAGGAGCGGATCCCGCCTTCATAGAGATGGGTTTTGTAACCGCGAAAAGGGCCCGCCTCGCCCGCGCCGGGTTCGGGCCCGTTGTCGGAGCAGGCAAGGATCAGGGTGTTGTCGCGAAGATCAGGATCGCTTTCGATTCGGTCGAAGAGTTTGCCAAGTTGGGCGTCCATTGCTTCCAGGACCGCGAGGTAGAGGGTCCGTTTCGAGCCGTCACCCCACTCCGCAACGGGTGGCCAGAATGGCCCGTGAACGTCGTCGGGCCAGAGATTGAGATAAAAGGGTTTCTTCGCGGCAACCGCTTCGTCAATGAAGGGGAGAGCCTCATCGACAAAACCCTTTGTAATCTCGGACCTCTGCATCCAGCGGTAGCCTTCGCCGAGGATCTCAGCCCGCTCCCAAATTCTTCCGGGCTCCTCTTCGCCGGGACGCAGGGTCAGCGGGAGGAGCTTTGGGCCCATGCCCTCGAAGTTCGTCAGCGAGGTATCGAATCCATACGCGGTGATCGGTGGCGCATTATTGACATCGCGCTGCCCCCCCATGTGCCACTTTCCGAAGTGGCCGGTTGCGTAGCCAGACTCCTGAAGCGATCGAGCCAACATCGGGGCACTTGGGTCGAGCCACTGCGCCATGCCGCGTTCCTCATTGCTTTTGCGATTGTTGAGAAACGAAGTGATTCGCCATCGCTGTGGGTATTGCCCAGTGGAAATGGCGACTCGGGAAGGCGAGCAGATCGGCGAATTGACGTAGAACTGCTCGAAGCGAATGCCTTCGCTGGCTAGTCGATCGATATTTGGGGTTTCGGCGTCGTCGTTGCCAAAGCAGGAAAAATCTCCCCAACCCATGTCATCGATGAAAACGAGGATAATGTTAGGGCGGCTACGGTGCGGCCCCTTGTTGGCTGGTGTGACGAGCCCTCGTTGTCCCCACGACTCGGGGGACCAGGTCTTCCGATCCGCGAGCGGACGTGGTTCATCGAAGATCTCGCTGTCATCACCCTGAGTGGCGCGCCAATCGGTCAGCGCGGATCTCAGTGCTTCGATCTTCTCCTGCTGATCGGCTTCGTCGATCAGATTTCTGGTTTCCCAGGGGTCGTCCGCCAGGTTGTAAAATTCAAATTCGGGCCGCTCAAAGTAGCGATCAACGATCCTACGAGCTGTCTCATCATTTCGCGCGGCACGCGTCCACTCGGTCCAGTAGGTTCCAGCCCCGCGTCTGCGAAGCAGGTCAGAATGGTTGGTGTGGGAGAGATCGGGGCGGAGATTATGGATCAATTTCCAGTTGCCATCACTGACGGCACGGATCGGGAAAATGTTCTTGTTTCCGTCACCCGAGTGGGTTGTGAAAATGAGTTCGCGATGGGTGTCGGTCTTCCCGGTGAGAACTTCGGCAAATGATCTGCCGTCGAGATTAGATGGTATCTCAGCCCCACCGAGGTCGAGCAGCGTTGGGATGATATCGACCCAGCTAACGAGAGCATCGGAGATCGAGCCTGCTTTAACCTTCCCAGGCCAGCTGACGAGAAGAGGCACCTCAGTCCCATAATCATAGAGATTCCATTTACCGAAAGGCCACTGGCTTCCGTGATCACTTGAATGGAGGAAGACATGATCTTGCCCGAGGTGCTGCTCCGTGATGGCGCGGAGTTCACCGAGAAGCGTATCGAGATCCAAAATTTCCTGGGTGTAGGCAGCTCGCTCGAGACGGGTTTGAGGTGTGTCGAGGTGAATCGGAGGTACCACCGCCGCTGCGGGATCGACCTCGTTCTGCATCGGCCAGGGCACGTGGGGATTGCTGGTTCCAACAAACAGCGCCAACGGTATCTCGGAATCATGACTGTCTAGCAGATCGATGACGTCTTCCTTGATTGCCGAGTGCGATCTGGCATTGGAGATGTGCTGAAATCCGAATGAGGCGGCGACCTTACCGTGCGCCACCTTCCCAACTGCGGCAGTGAAGTAGCCCGCCTCATTCAGCGAATCAATCAGGCTGGGAATGTCCTCTCGGGGAAAGGTGTGGTTTGCCTCCGCTCCGTTTCGAGCAGGCATTAATCCAGTGAGGAGTGCCGCCCGACTCGGAGCGCAGGTCGGGGATGCAACGTGGGCGTGGGTGAATCGCATCCCCGCCTCCGCCAGTTTTTCCATTTCAGGTGTCTCGATTTCAGAAAGCCCTGAAAAGGAGGTGTCGTAGGCGGAGTGGTCATCCGAGAGGTAGATGACGAAATGAGGTCGATCCTGCCCCGCGGCAAGGAGTGATGCCGCGATCGTGAGGAATGTGATGAAAAAGAGTTTCATGTCGTGTTAGGGCTAATCGGATTGTTACTATTCGAACAAGGGAATTGCGATCTCGCGAAGCGTTTCCGGATCGATCTTCTGAACCTCTCGATCGTAGGTCAGAAGCCCATTAATCTCGCCTTCGACGTCACTGGTCTGAGTGTAGATCCCTCCGGCGATGCCCTCGGCTTTGAGCTCTGCGAGAAGTGAGATGGATTGTTTGTATCTCTCGATCCACTCAGCCTTGTCTTTGGGAAGTCCACCGTAGCCCCAGTTTTTTTCACTATCAGGTTTCCAGAGATGACCTTCGACAGGGAATCCATGACCGCCGAACTCACCCATTACTTTTACAAAAGCATCGAAGCGCCCGTCGACATCGAGCTCGAAGGGAAAGCCGGGGTCAGGGTAGCGATGTTCATCGACGATGTCGCCAATTGGGAAAAAATTCCCCCCACT
>JBCCBR010000335.1:0-4468 GCA_039033935.1 Verrucomicrobiota bacterium | reverse complement strand
GGTTTAGCTGACAAATGTGAAGTACAAGTTAGTTATGCTATTGGTGTTGCTCGTCCTGTGAGCGTTTTTATCGAAACCTTTGGCAATGATCGATTGGAAATCGTCTACCGCGGGAGAATTGACGATCAATACGAACCCGGAGCGAGGCGATCCGAGCCGGAGCGAGCTGATCTCCGCATCGCGATCGAAGAACTTCTCGCCGGGAAATCCGTGACGATTGCCGAGACTCCGGTCGAGGGGTGTCTGATCGGTCGCGCCGACGCTGCGATGTCGAATCGAGATGTCACCTACACCTACCACCGCGACGTGGTCCCAGTGCTGAATCGCAACTGCGTCGAGTGCCACCGCCGCGGGCAGATCGGTCCTTTTCCGATGGATAGCTACCGCCGCGTCTCAGGCTGGGCTGACATGATGCTGGAGACAATCGAGGAAAATCGGATGCCTCCGTGGCACGCTGATCCAAGCGTTGGACACTTTCAAAATGAGCGCCGCATGCCCGAGTCGGACAAGCGGGTTCTTTTCGAATGGTTCGAGGCTGGCATGCCGGAAGGCGATGCCGCCGACGCTCCCCCGCCACCCAATTTTGCCGATGGCTGGCAGCTCGGCAGCGAGCCCGATCAGGTCGTGGCGATGCGTGACTACCCCTTCGTGGTCCCGAAAGAGGGCACCGTCGATTACCAGTATTTCGTGACCGATCCCGGATTCACCGAAGATCGCTGGGTCCGCATCGCCGAGGTGATTCCTGGGGATCGCTCTGTCGTGCACCACTGCATTGTCTTCGTCCGCCCGCCAGACGGGGGGAACTTTCGCGGGTCCAGCATTCTGACCGCCTATGTCCCCGGCCAACGCCTCCTCATGCCTCCGGCTCATTATGCGCGTCGAGTCGAGGCGGGGTCGAAACTGGTCTTCCAGATGCATTACACTCCCAATGGACGCGAGGCGGAGGACCTCACTCGCATTGGCCTGTTGTTTGCCGACGAGGCCGAGGTCACACACGAAGTCTTTTCCCTCGCTGCGCTCGAACACGGTTTTGAGATCCCGCCACATGAGGCAAGCTACCAGGTCGGCGCGGCCTTGCGGCGTCTCCCGCCATCGGGAGAACTGCTCTCGATCTCACCACACATGCATTACCGCGGAAAGGCCTTCGACGTGTTCATCGAAGACAATCGCGACCGCGCTCTCCTCAAGGTGCCCCGCTACGATTTTAACTGGCAGCACAGCTACATTTTCAAAAAGCCCATCTCGCTCAGCGAAATCGATCACATCAGTTTCGAAGCGACTTTTGACAATTCCGCAGCGAATCCCTTCAACCCGGATCCTGAGCAATGGGTTACCTGGGGAGACCAGACCTGGGAGGAAATGGCGCTCGCCTTTTTTGAAGTCGCGCTTCCTCGGGGCGAGCGCAACGTGCGAGCGCCTCGCGCATCGCCAGAGGCAGCCGAGCAGAGCGAGATCGACGCCTACATCGAGCGGTGTTTTGCGGAAATGGACAGCAATGGAGACGGCGTCATCAAGCGGAAAGAGGCTCCCGCGGCAGCGCGACTGAGATGGTTTCGCATCGTCGACCAAAACGACGATAACCGGATCACCCGGGTCGAACTCCGCGAGCGCGGCTTGATTCGATAGCCGATTGACGATGCGTGGCGCGTTCCACCGATTACTCAGTGCGGGTGTCGATCACAAGCTGATCGTCATCGCCTTGCTGGCGACGATCTCCCTCTTCGCTGGGATCGGTCATTATGACGAAAACGTGCTGCTCGACCGGTTTCGCGAAGGTCATTCGGAGATAGAAGAGGACGAGAGTGACAAAAACGAAGAATCCGATTCCGGGGACCGACGCCCTACCGTCAACCCGCTGCGGCTGGACGGTGCAGACGCCATTTTCGTGGTCGAATCAGAAGACTTTTTCACTCAGGAGTCCGTTGAAGCCCTGCGAGCGGTGACGGAGGAATTGCAATCTCTCGAGCAGGTCGGCGGCGTCCTCTGGATCGATCGGATGCCGCCACTCAACATTTTTGGCCTTCTCCAGCCCCTCCTGCCTCGTCCGAGAGCACCCGACGCGGTTTTTGAAAACGCCCGCGAAAAGGCGCTCGCCCACCCCCTTGTCGGCGGCCAGCTCCTCAGTCGTGATACGAAGACCATGATCATTCTGATCTACTTCGACTGGCGCTACGTGTTGAACAATGCCGACGCGACCACTGATTTGACGGATGCAGCGGTGCGCGTCGCCAAGGAGTATCCGGGCAACGACTTTCGATTTCGGGTGACCGGCTCCATCCCGGGAGCGGTCGCTTCGATCGAACACCACGAGTCGAATTCCCTCCGATTCCAGTTGGTTGGCTATGCTCTCAGTCTCATTCTCGCGCTGATCCTCTTCCGCGGCATCCGCGCCGTCATCGTCGTCACCCTCGCCCCCATCTTTGCGGTCTTCTGGTCTACCGGCATTATCCAATATCTCGGCTACGAGCGGAACGGTCTCGTCACCGTGGTGGTTCCGATTCTCGTTTCTCTCGTCGCATTGACCGATAGCGTTCATCTCGTCGTTCAGGTGCGAAGCCTTCGCAGCGAGGGAAAAGGCAAAAAAGAGGCTTCCCGAGCCGCCGTTCAGAAAGTCGGTCTGGCCTGCTTTCTGACCTCGCTGACAACCGCAATCGGCTTTGGGTCACTCATCTTCGCCGATGCCCGCATCGTGCAGGAGTTCGGGAAAAGCGCGGTCGTCGGAGTGATCCTCTCCTTCGTCGCCGTTGTCACCCTGATCCCTCTCGTCAGCACGACCTGGCTCGGGCAGAAGATTCACGCAGGTCATGAGAAAGGTTTCGTCGACCGGAATCTACTCAAGATCAGTCCTCTGATCGACGCGGTCATGAAGCGCCCGACTCTCTTCAGCGTCCTCGGAATCTTTCTGACCCTCGCCCTCGGCATAGCCACGCTGCAGCTCAAACCGGATTTTCGGATTCAAAATGCGATGCCGGAGAAATCCGAAGCCGCCGAGGCAATGGCCCACCTCGATCTCGTTTTCAATGGCATCGAGTTTGTCGAGGCGACCGCGAAATGGAATGACGAGGTCAGCGACGACTCGCCTGAAATCCTCGAGGTGGTGACCAAGATCGACGATCTTTTGAAGCAAGAGGAGCTGGTCGGCCAACCGCTTTCAATTCGGAATATGATCGATGCCCTCCCGGGGACAGGCCCTCCTCGCGAGCGGATGCCGATGATCGAGCTGCTGCCTCCGCCAATCAAACGGGCGTTCTACAATCCCGAGAAGCAGGAAGCCACCGTGCAATTCCGGGTTCGAGATCTTGGCATCGCGATCTACGGGCCAGTCTACGAGCGCCTCGCCGAGTCGCTCGCTCAGATCAATCTCGAGCATCCCAACTTCGAGCTCGGGCTTCGCGGAAGCGCAATCGATCGCTGGGAAAATATCTACCAGATCGTGGTCGATCTTTTCCGAAGCCTCGGCTTCGCCATTATCGTCATCTTCGTGGTGCTCACGTTTGTCTATCGGTCTCTCAGGATCGGGCTGATCTCGCTGGTCCCGAACTTGTTTCCTCTCGCGGTCGCGGGGGTCTGGCTGGTGCTCTCAGGGCACAATCTCGAGATCGTGATGGTCTGCAATTTCACGGTCTGTCTCGGGATCGCAGTTGATGACACCATTCATTTCCTGACCCGATACCAGCAGGAACAGCGTCTCACCCGCGATCACGAGACGGCGATCCGCCGAGCCTTTATCGGAGTCGGCACCGCTCTCATCATGACCACCGTCGTTCTTGTTTCTGGATTCAGCGGGGTCTTGCTGAGCGATTCACGGAACCATCAGATATTCGGAATGATGGGCATCATCACCATCGCGATGGCCCTCTTCGCCGACCTCGTCTTTCTGCCTGCGTTGCTCAAGAGATTTGCAAAACCGGCGAAGGAGAAACGTTTTGAGCGAACTTCTCTTGACTCGATTCAACAGGGTTAGATGGTCGATCTAACCCTGTTCACCAATAAAACTAAGATGCGAACACTCGTGACCATTTGTGCGGCACTGCTGATTTTAGGCAGCGAATCAAACGGACTTCAAGCGTCGGACAAAGAGCCTTCAACAGAAGCCATGCATGCTGAACTTAAGGCAGGTGGTGACGAAATTCTGACCGATATGGTCGGAGAGATCATCGCAGAAATAACCTCTTTAAGCCAAGGTGATACGCGAGAGGATCTGCAAAAGCACTTTACCACAGAAGGTGGCTTGTCGACGCCATCTCAGAGAACCTACGTGTCAAAGCGATGCCCTTACATCAAGATCGATGTCCGGTTCGGTCCAGTGAGTGCTGGAAGGGAATCTGATGGCGATCTCATTCAGGAGATCTCGAAGCCATACTTGGAGCTGAGCGTTATCGATTAAGACCAAGTCGAACAAGGCACCAAGCGCCGATAGATGAGCCCTAAATCGAATGGCGCAAGGTTAAGGCCTTTCGTCGTCGTT
>JBCCBR010000334.1:0-4477 GCA_039033935.1 Verrucomicrobiota bacterium | reverse complement strand
GAGTGGATTTATTGCAACAACAACAGCAGCAGCAACAACAACATCAGAGACAGAGGGCGACAGTCTGCGTTCGCGTTCTGCTGTTCTGTTCTCTGCTGCTCTTCGCAATCTCTCTTTCTCAATGAACACAGAATCATGCGCGACGTTCTCTGCGACTCCAACTGCGCGCGATCACCCAGGCCAGGCCAGGCCCAGCAGGGCCCGTTAATTAGCACACTCACTTCCCTTCTCCCTCCCTCCATCCCAACATGTCCTTGTGACGCTCTTGCTATTATCATTCACGCCGCTGTTCACCCAACACGCCGCCAGCAACTTTTTCTTTTCTTTCCTATCTATCTCTGTTTCCTTGTCCCTTTTTCTTCTCCGTCTCTCTGTCTTTTCCACACACCATCATATGATCTATCTTCCACACAGATCACGCAGCCCTCCCGTCCTCCCCTTTCCTTTGCCAAGCCAAGCCCTTGAGCCGTCAAGGCGCGCCGCCTGGCCAGCAGCGCCCTCAGATCACACAAGCACCACAGGACATGACATTTACCGAAGAATCTGAATCTGAAGAAGAGCAAGCAGAAACGAAACCAGGCCTCTGGATTAATTTTTTTTTTCCCCTTTTTTGTAAGAAAGAAAACCATTCAACACCCAAAACAATTCCTTTTTTGCTCTCTCGTTTTTTCAAAACAGTCAACAGCCATTGCTTTGCTTTGCTTTGCCTGGCCTGTGCCGATGATGGCCGGCGCCCCGCCTCTGGGTGCGAGTTGTGCGCTCCGCAGCGATGTCGCCTGTATGGGATCACCCCCCTCGGCTTGTGTTAGAGAGCCTCCCTCACCCCCACGAAAGAGGTGAAGACTTTATGGGATAAACGCGAGGAATCTGCGAAACACCAAGCCAATCAAGCTTGGACCCAAAGAGAAAGACAGTGGATGACTGTGGGGAAAAAATAAAAGTGGACTGGGAGTGTGTCGGCCGATGTCCTCCTCGTGGAAAACCGTTACAGACGCAGTCGAAAGTCAAGAAGAGAGAGAGAGACAGGGAGTGAGCAGTGGAGGAGCCTTGGCTTGCTCGGCAGAAAAGTCGACTCGATTGTCAATGGATGGATGGATGGATGGATGGATGGATCGATCGATCGACTCGAACTGCTTTGGCTTTTTTCTCCTCTCCGATTTCCAGCTCTCTCTCTCTCTCTCCCTTGTTTATCCGTGTGTCCCAAGTCGAAAGCTTAATGAAAACTCACTCCCTCAACGCAAGACGTTTGCGGCGCAGCACCTCTCCGCGAAGTGATCTGAGCGTCTCGGGCAGGGTTTTGCTGAGAGAGTTTTTGATCATGATCCGCGGGACGGGAAAATTCGGCTTCAGCGCGATACGATAGATGAGGAGGGTCTCCTCTTCTCCCCCGAGAGGGATGAGCTTCCAGAATCCGGCCATCTCCTGAAGGTCTCCCGAGTGCAGGGAGAAGACGATGGAGTCAGGCGGACTGGGGATGCTTTTGACGATGTAGTCGACTTCATGAACGCCGACCTTCACCTTCTGCGAGATGATGGAGTGATCTCCGGTTTTCTCGAGCACCTTGACGTCGATCAGGGTGTCGAGGTAGTCGGCAGCGCTCTCCTCGTCCTGAAGCACGTCCCAGATTTCCTTCGCCGATGCGGGTATGACGATGGCGGCGGTGCTCGGTTGCGCTTTCTCCGTAGTCGGTCCGATGGACTTGTCGGAGGCAATCATAACGGCTTCGCCCGAGGCGAGAGATTTGCGCTGTGCGCTGGTCGAAATCCAGGCTTCGACCGTCGAAGGAAGTTCCTCAGCGATCAGAGAGTGAGAGGCGAGGCAGGCGATTCCGATGAGGAAAAATCGAAAGAGAGACATAAGCAGAGACGGGCTAAAGAGTCGGCTCTAAACCTGTCTCTGCCAAATAAAAGAAGTAACAGTTTTGGCAAAAGGGGATAATTTTCGGCGATGGGAAAGGAGCGATTGGACCAGATTTTGCACCATCGAGAGCTGTGTGACTCTCGCGAAATGGCGAAGCGACTCATCCTCGCAGGGGAGGTTCGCGTGGAGGGCTACGAGGGTAATCTGAAGCCGGGGCTCAAATTCGACGACGACGTCGCCATCGTCCTGAAAACGAAGCCAAAGTTCGTCGGTCGCGGAGGCCTGAAGCTGGAGGGAGCGCTCGAACGTTTCGAGATCGATGTGACTGGTTTGATCGCCCTCGACGCTGGAGCCTCGACCGGGGGATTCACGGACTGTCTTCTCCAGCGCGGTGCCGCGAAAGTATATGCCTACGATGTTGGCAAGAATCAGCTCGCGTGGAAGCTGCGGAGCGATCCCCGCGTCGTCTCTCGCGAGGGAATCAATATTCGGCATCTGTCGCAGGCTGATCTCCCAGAGCCAGTCGATCTCGTTGTGGTCGACGTGTCGTTCATTTCACTGACCCTGATCCTTGGACCTGTTTTTTCGGTATTGAAGCCGCAGGGACAGGTCATCTGCCTGATCAAGCCGCAGTTCGAGCTGGAGAGAGAGCAGGTCGGGAAAGGAGGGATCGTGCGCGATCCAGAGTGCCACGACCTCGCCGTGGAAAAGATACGGTCGTTTGTCACCAGACACTTGGGAAAAAGCTGGCATGGCCTGATTCAGTCGCCTATCAGTGGCACCGATGGTAATCTCGAATTTCTCGCATGGCTGAAACACCCCGAGTAGGAATCGTCGCCAACCCGGCCAAGGAGGGAGCGCGGGAGTTACTCGTCGACCTGATTGACAAGTTTCACTCGGTCGAGATCGCCGTCATTCTCGAGGAGGAGACGGCTCGGTTTGTCGGGCAGGGAAAGGGTGTGCCGTTGGGAAAAATCTCGGACGAGATCGATCTCTTCGTTATCCTCGGCGGCGATGGAACGATCCTCTGGATCCTGCGCCAATTGCAAGATCGCATCAGGCCCGTGGCGGCGATCAATACGGGGACACTGGGATTTCTCACCTGCGCGACTGCAGAGGAAAGTGGTGCGCTGGTCGAAGCGATTTCATCGGGAAACTACGTGCGAATGGAGCGAATCATGATTCGCGGCCAGTTCGAGATCGGTGGAGAGGTGCGCGGTGAGTTCGTCGCGCTCAACGAAGTGACGCTGTGCCGCGGAGTGGACTCTCGGGTCATTCACGTCGAGGCTCATATCGATGGCGTGGTCGCGAATCGCTACACGGGAGACGGGCTCATGCTCGCGACTCCGACTGGGTCGACCGCCTATTCTCTTTCGGCGGGCGGACCTCTCATCCAGCCGGGATCGGACGTCTTCGCCGTCACTCCGATCTGTCCCCACACCCTCGCGAACCGACCCCTCGTCGTGGATGGATGCAGCAAGGTCGTCTTTGAAGCTCCAGAGCAGCGCGATGATCTTGCGCTCATGGTCGATGGTCAGCTCGTCGCCTCGATTTCCGATCCAGCGACGATCTCGTTGGAAAAAGCCGAATTCAGTCTGCCGCTCATTTCAATGCCACACCAGAATTTCTTCAACGTCCTTCACCAGAAGCTCGGCTGGAAAGGAACAGCTATTTGAAGCGGGTAACACTGTAGACCCGGCGCTCCGCCGGGCACAGCCGCAGATCGGGCGTTTCGCCTGTTCACTCGCTATCCATCGGCAGAATGCCCCTGCCGCGTTTTCCCCGCCTCCGGCTTCAAAATCGGAAATCCATCTTCTACCGGGTAGGCGACGCGACCGTCTTCCGTGACCCACGAGCCCTCTTCATCTTCGCTCGCGACAAATCGCAGCCGCTGTTTCGTGACAGGACAGCGGAAAAATGCGGCGATCTCCGGGGCGACGTCGCTTTCCATCAGTAGAGTGGGACGGTCCCGTCGATTTCGGTCGACCAGGCGTTGATCCCTCCCGCGACGTGACAGGCATTTTCGAAACCCGCTTCGTCGAGGATCGCGAGAGCCTTTGCGCTGCGCCCACCGCTCTTGCAATGGACGATGATCGCCGCATCCCGGTCGAGTTCGTCGAGCCGGTCAGGGAGTTCGCCGAGGGGGATCAGAATCGAGCCCGGCAATTTGGCGACCTCGACCTCGGCAGGTTCGCGAACGTCGAGGAGGACGAATGGCTCGCTCGGCTGCCGTCGATAGCGGTCTCTCAGTTCCTGGACAGAAATTTCTGGAAGGAGGGGATCAGGCATTTCGCAGGCAACGGTGATCGGTTTTAGTTCGGTCAGGGTCGGCGAGTCCCCGCAAAGTTCGCATTCCGGGTCTCGCCGTAGTTTGAACTCCCGGAAGCGAAAAGCAAGCGCGTCGAAGTGGACGAGACGCCCCACGAGCGGCTCACCGATGCCGAGGATCAGCTTGATCGCTTCGTTGGCCTGACAACACCCGACGATTCCTGGCAAGACGCCGAGAACACCGCCCTCGGCACAACTGGGGACCTGTCCCGGCTCTGGCGGCGTCGGGAAAAGGCAACGATAGCACGGCCCGCCGAGATGCGGGGCAAAGACAGAGACCTGTCCCTCG
>JBCCBR010000333.1:0-4484 GCA_039033935.1 Verrucomicrobiota bacterium | reverse complement strand
GCCCCTCCCTTCTGGCGGAGTCTGGTATGCAACCGCCGGTGATTGGCTAGTGATCCTCGGCGTGGTCCTGCTTTATCTGGAGCTCTTCAAAGCGACCCGGACCAGTGTAGGTGCGATCATCGAGCATGTGTTGTCACTCTTCGTCTTTATCATTTTCCTGATCGAGTTCATCATCTACCCGCCTGCAGCAAACTCGACTTGCGTGGTCTTGATGTTGATCTGTCTGCTGGACGTGATCGGTGGTTTTACCATTTCGATCTCAACCGCGCGCCGCGACATAGGTTTTGGCGGCGACTAAGGCCCGAATTCCTCCAGCCAGACGGTCTCCTCTCGACGAATTGATTCCTGAGCAGCGAGACAGACGGCGACGGCGGCCCGCGCTGACTTGCCGTCGTTAAGCGGTTGTTGCCCGGCACGGATAGTCTCAAAAAAGTGCACCAGCTGCGGTCGGATCCCGCGGTCCACTCTTCCTGAACCGTCAACGAAGTTGGCAGCGTCCCCTTCGTCGGCAAGATGCATCACGGTGCGGTCAGGGATATCAAACCGGTGGTGGACCAGCTCAAGGGCCTGATTGCGAGTGTCGATCCGACCGAGCTCGCCACAGGCCCCGATTTCGCACTCCCCGCCATGACTCGCCCAGAGACAAAGCTCAAGCGAGGCTCGCCGCCCGCCTTCGTACTCGACCAGTATTTGCGCGTTATCCAGGATTTCCCGATCTTTCAGCACCTCGGTTCCTCCGTGGGCTGAGACTCGGAGCGGTTTGCCCAGCATCCAGTTGAAGAGATCGATGTGATGGACATTTTTTTCCAGAATCGTTCCTCCTGTGAGTGCCTCGCTGGAACGCCAGCCCGGACGCATCGGCCCACGGAATTCGCGACACCACATCAATTTCGGATCACCGATTGCGCCTCGATCAATCATTGATTTCATCTCCCCATAGAGCCTCTGAAAGCGCATTTCGTGACCGATCTGCAGAACAAGATTTGCCCCTTCAGCGGCAGCGATGATCTCATCACATTCGCTCAGGGAAAGCCCGAGCGGCTTTTCACAGAGGACGTGTTTTCCGGCACGGAGAGATGCCAGCGCCGCGACATGGTGCTGATCGTTTGTCAGTGAAATGATAATCGCATCGACATCATCGCGTTCGACGATCTGTCGCCAATCCCTCTCCGTTGCGAGCCCCTGCCCGACAATCTCGCGAGCCGCATCCAGGCTTGCTTCGCTCCGGCTGCTCGCAGCAGTTACGTTGATTCCATCGATCGAAATCAAATTTCGCAGATGAGCCTCGCGACCGAACCAACCCGCTCCCAAAAGTGCCACATTCATGAGCTGGTGACCCTGACATGACCAGGGGTCAACTTGCAACCCAGATTCATCGGACGACTAATTGCAAAAGCACGACTCCGGCAACTGCCAGAACCGCCCCGAAGATGGCTAATCCCGTGGGGCGATCTCCTTCGGTGATAAGCGCCAGCGGCATCATCACGATTGGAGTAGTCGCGACGATTGCGAGGACGATACCGCTTTCGAGAGACTGCAGAGACCACTGGAAACAACTCACCCCAATGACAGGACCAAAAAGGGAAGCCCCAAGAATCCAGGGCCAGAGCTTCCGCTCTGCAAAAGCGCCTCGGGTCGCCGGGATCAAGGCCGGTCGGAACCAGCGAACCAGCCAAAAGACCAGGAGAGCGAAAAGCAGCCCGGCGAAGACGCGCTGAAAAGCCGCCGTGATTCCGGTGCTGTAACCACCCATTTCGACGACGACCGCCTCGGCCTTTCGACTGATGACGGCTCCCGTTCCTTGACCGAATCCAGCAATCACCCCGGCAACTACTCCAAAGCCGAAATTCCCCCTCCGCTCGGCTTTGGTGTCAGAGTTACCACCCCGTCGCGGCAGGAGCGCAAGGGCGACTCCACTGAGGATGAGGAAGGCGCAGCCAAGAGCGCCAAGGGAAATTCCCTGTCCCAACCAGACCCACTCCAGGCCGATCCCAAAAAGCGGCGCCAGCCCCAGGATCAAGAGCACCGAAAGTCGGGAACCGATTCGCTCATAAGCGAGAAAGAGCGCCACATCACCGACCCCAAAACCGATTAATCCGCTGAGGAAGAACCAACCAAAGCTCACCGGCTCAAGAGCACTCGGAGACAGAATCAGAGTGAGCAAGCCGAGCAACAGTGCCGCTATTCCAAGGCGGACTAAATTCCCCCGAAAGCTGCCCAGCCTCATTGCAACGCGCTGGCCGGACACTCCCGAGAGGGCAAAGAAAAAGGTGGTGAGGACCGCGGCCAACATCAAGAGTGAGTTTGGCGCAAACCTTGCACCTCGCAATCATTGAACCGGCTTCCAGATGACCTCATTACACGTCCATCTCAACGGTGAGACTATCCCGGCTGCCGAAGCGACGATTTCGGTCTCCGACCGGGCACTCGCCTATGGGCAAGGCGTCTTCGAAACGATCGGCTGTTACGAGGGCCGCCCTTTCGCCGAGGGCGCTCACTACGATCGTCTCGAAGCCGGAGCCGCCGCTCTCGGAATCGCGATGCCGGACCGAGGGGCGCTCGCGCGTGAGAGCCGTGATCTTCTAAAGAAAAACGGTCTTCGCAACAAGCCACAGGCACGAATCCGGATCACCCTGACGGGAGGCTCCCCGAATCAGAGTAGCACGGTCTTGATTGAAGCTACCGAACCGCCAGATCACCCTCCCACGGCACGGTGCATTCGAGTGCCCTTTACAAGAAACGATCGCGGCGCCCTGAGCGGTTACAAGACGATCAATTACGGTGAAAACGTAATCGCACACCGGTTGGCCCTCGCGGCGAAGGCCAACGAGGCCATTTTCGGAAACACCCGGGGTTTTCTTTGCGAAGGCACTTGGTCAAATATCTTTATCCTGATAGACGATTCTCTCGTCACTCCCCCTCTGTCCTCCGGTTGCCTCCCCGGCATCATGCGAGCCGAGGTCATTGAACTGAGCCGCGAGATCGGGATCAACACCATCGAAGAAGATTTTCCACTCTCCGAGATCGCTTCGGTGGACGGTGCTTTTTTGACTTCGTGCATCCGTGAGATCCAGCCTATCACCCACGTTGACGACATTGAGATCCCGGAGTCGCCCATCGTCGACCAGCTTCATGGGGCGTTGCAGGAGCGAATCCGGCAATTTCTTCGTTACCTCGGGTAGGCCTTCACTGTATAGCTACTGGGAAGACATCCAAATCCGCAATGAGATCGCCGCTACCTTTTGCCACTCTTATCATCGCTCTGGCCCTGCCAACCTTGGCCAAAGCCGAGGAGCCATTTTACGTGGATGACGAGACTTTGATGAACATCTTCGTCGAATCTCTCGGCGGAATTGCAGAGAGTGATAATCCGCAGAACGTCAATCGGTTGATCCGGGAATTGCAGCAGCAGTCGCGCTTCACCGAAGAGTTTGTCCGCCCCGATCCGCTTGAGGAGAAACTCACCCCGGCTGAGATTTACCGCCGCAGTCTCCTATCCACCGTTGTGATAGGGAATGTCTACAAGTGCGATCAATGCGACGATTGGCACGAAGGCCATGCTTCGGGCGTGATCATTTCGAGCGAAGGTCACGTCCTCACGAACTACCATGTGCTCAACGATGCTGATGCCAGGGCGATCGGGGCAATGACCCACGACGGTCGCCTTTTTGAAGTCGAATCGGTTCTCGCCAGTTCCCACAAAAACGATGTCGCGCTGGTGAAACTGAAAGATGCCTCTGGTCTCAACCCCGTGCCACTCGGTCCGACCGCTCCGGTCGGTGAGCCAGTCACGGTACTGTCCCACCCTGACGGTCACCTCTTCACCCTCACGACCGGGCACGTCGCGCGCTACTACGTCACCGGCCGAAACCGAGCAAAGCGACTCCAGATCACCGCTCCCTTCGCAAAGGGCTCAAGCGGATCAGGAGTCTACGATCAGTGCGGGAACCTGATTGGGCTCGTCGCGGCGACACGTTCGATTTACTACAACGAGACCAAGAAGGTGCAGAAGAACTTCCAAATGGTCGTGAACATTTGCGTCCCGGCAGAGTCGATTGCCGAACTTTTGGAGGGAGAGAATCAAACTTCAGGCTGACCGAAGAAAGGCTCTGGGTGAACCCCTTTTCGAGGTATCCTCCTGGGGAAAATAATCCTGAATCGATTAGACACTCATCTGAGAGACTCGACCCAATCCACTATTGGCGTCGGATCGTGCAGGGAATGCGGATGATGCCCGCAGGTCGCTTTCACAATAGAGGAAACCGGACACCCCAATTTCCTCAGCAGGTGCTCAAGCAATTCTCCATTTTCCTTCCAAGGCACAACTTGATCATTTCCACCCGCGACGAACATAACCGGGACAGCGAACTGGTCTCGCTGCTTCAAGTCATCAAGGGGCCCTTTCCATGACAAGGCTTCTCCGAGCGAGAGCCCGTAAGCCTCCAGGGCTGTTTCATAAAGATCTCCTATTTTCGGCCAGGAAT
>JBCCBR010000332.1:0-4533 GCA_039033935.1 Verrucomicrobiota bacterium | reverse complement strand
CCTGCCAGAATCACGAAATCGAGCTGCTCCTGATTGACCCGGTTGACGACCTCATCAATGAAAAGAGGATCACCCCATTCGTCGTGGTGAAAATCTGCGAGGACCGTGAGTCGGGTGCCGACGAGATCCTCCTGATCCGGTCTCACCGGGATCTGGACTTCGTGGACATCAAGCCAGCGAGTCTCGCCAAAATGACTGTAGGCAGCGGTCGCTGCTCCGGCTGGCAGACAACTGTAGAGAGCTGCCTGGAAAAATTTGCGCCGCGAGAAGGGCTTCATACCTACTCTTCACGTATGAGTGTGAAGAAACCATGAACTAAACGTGAAAAGCGTGAGCTTTTTGATGATACTCGGGGTGGGGAGTCCGTTTGTGTGGGCGGAACACCTATGGAGGTTTCTCGACGGATTGGAGCTTGCGAGTCCGAAAGACAGGATCGCGAGTCAGGTTTCGATCAGAAACCCAACCTGATCGCTAATGTCGCGCATTCGCTCGATCCCAACCCGGGCGGTGTCAGAAGGATCCCGCGCCCACCATGCCTCGCTGAATAGCTCAAGACTGAGCCACTTGTTGTAGCCTTTGTCGTGCAAGACCGAAAGCTCGGTCACTAAATCGATCTGCCCGTCACCGATCATGGTCCGGTCGCTATCGACCTGACTCCCGGACTCACCGTGAGGGCCGGAGTCGTTGATGTGGTAGTGAGAAATTCGATCGAGATCGATTTCTCGAATGTCGGCCAGCGTGGTGCGGTTGTTCCAGTTGTGAAAGGAATCGAGGATAGTAACCCCATCGGAGTCGCCGCACCGGTCGAGCACGATCGCCGCATCAGCGAGATTGTTGAGGCTGGGGAAGAAGCTGATGTATTCGAGCACCGCTCGGACACCCGTTTCTCGACCGATCTGAAGCAGATCGCGGTAACCGTTTTCGAGGCCTTCAATGCCCGGTCGCTCCAGTGGTGGTGTGCAAATAACAAGTGGAGCGCCAAGTCTTGCTGCCAGCTCGAAGCGCCGCCTCGCCTCTTCCATGACGAGCTGATACTCACGCCCGACGGTGTCTCCCCACTGTCGAACGGCGATCACGGTCGGAACCTCAAGCCCATGGTCGCTGAGCGCTTTCTCAACATCAGAGACCTCTCCGCCGCGACCAATGAACTCGTAAATCTCAACCGCCCACAATTCGATCCCTTGGTAGCCTGCCTCTCCAGCGACACGGATCTTGTCGAGAAGGGGTGTGGGTTTGATAGTGGAAGCGTTGAGGGCAAGTTTCATGTCGGCGCCGGCGGAGACGTTGAAGGAAAGGAGCAGGTGGATGAATGCGGCGGCAAGCGGACGACGATCTGTGTCAGACTAGTTTGCCGCAGGCGGTGCACCGGCCAAGATTCGCTCAATCTCATCAATTGCCAGGAAATGGCCGACCAGAGGTTGACTCAGATCATCCTGACTCTGTTGCCAGGTGGCAAACATGCCGTCTTCGGTGCTGAGAACACTGACGTAGCGCGAGCAGCCGGTGCCATGTGGGGAAACAAATTGGGGGCCTTCGATGCTGAGACTCTCGATACGGGTCAGTTCGTCATCTCGCCCGACGGCGATGCCACCGATCTCTTCGCAGCTCCAACCGCGCGGACGGGCTACGGCCCTGGAATTTTCGTCAAGCTGCCGAAGGCTCTCGCAGCTATCATAAAAATAGAGCGAGAGATCGTTTTCATCGGCAAAAGCGCCGATTTGAGGGACGGCCAGTCTTTCGGTGATTCGGGCCGCCGCGATGTCCCAGACGGGGCCGCGTCGCAGCACGTCTTCACTTAACAAATCATATTGGTCTGAGCCACTCGCGCGCCGATAAAGTCCAGTCCCGCTTGAGGACCAGGTGAACGGGTGGGTGCAATAACCCAGGATGAGATCTCCGTTAGGGAGATCGAAGACCCAGGGGTCTTTGCAGTGTAAACGGCCAATATCCTCCGTGCCGAATGGGATGATTTCTTCAATCGAGTCGGCACACAGTTCCTCGGCCGATGCGGCTGCGATACGGTCGATACTCCAGACGCCCGCGCCCGGTTTTTGAAACGAAGCAATCCGATCAGGATAAAGAGCAGCTTTCTCCGTGGAGATGAAAAGCTCGATCCCGCCGTCGATCAGATGAAGCGCGACTCCCTCGATCGAGACCACGTCCAACCCACCATGAGCGAGGTCTGATTTGGAAAAAGAGGCGACCTTCTCGAAGGTCTCGCCGATGCTCTTCGCTCTGAAAATAGCAAGCTCGAGACCCCTTTCGCCAGCGCCAACGCCGGTTCTTGAGTCCCCGTAGTTGCGGTAACGACCACAGATTAGAATCGATCCATCTCGATCTCGGATCACATTGCCTCCTCCAAACCAATAGCCTGTTTCTCGCGCTTGGGGCTCAATCAGGATGCTGGCTTTGTCTTGATTGATGAGGGCGCTGGCGAGGTCTTTGAGCCGGGCATTTTGGTCGTTCGAGATCATGTCAGTGAGGCGTCAGTGAAGTTGTCCAGAGACAAAATCGGCGAGCACGTTTTCAAGGGGTTCGTCAGTAGAGACAAGGCGATGTCTGGCGCCGTAGCGCGTCGCGCTGGAGCGGAGCGCTGATTGATGGGCGTTGAATTTCTCCAGATAGCCATCTCTTGCCAGAGTCGGATCGACAAAGAGATCTTTGCCGGTTTCCTCGTCGCGGAAGTGGGTCGCTTTCGAAAAATCGAAGTCGATCTCACGCGGATCGAGAAACTGGAAGAGCACCACTTCGTTGCCCGAGGCGGTGAGGTAACCGAGCTGGCGCTCAAGCTCATCGAGTGGCGCAAGCAGGTCGGAGAGCATCAGCACGAGGGAGCGTCGCCGCACGATCTCGTGCACGCCTTTGAGGGCTGCCCCGAGGTCGGTGCCTGTGCCCTCGTTAGCCTGTTCCAGCTTTAGCAGCATCCGTCTCAGCTGACCGGGGCGGTTGCGCGATGGGAGGTGGTCGTTGATGGCCTCGTCAAAGGTAGTCAGGCCGACGGCGTCATTTTGACCAAGCAGAAAATACCCCAGGGTCGCCGCGAACGTCGCTGCGTAGTCTGCCTTACTGTATTCGCCTGAGCCGTAGGCCATTGATTTGCTCCGGTCGACGAGGAGATGAGCGCGAAGATTGGTTTCGTCTTCGAATTTCTTGATGAAGGCACGGTCGTTGCGAGCCATCACTTTCCAGTCGATGAAGCGGGGATCGTCGCCTTTGGTGTAAGGGCGATACTCGCTGAACTCGACGCTGAATCCGTGAAATGGGGAGCGATGGAGGCCTTTCCAGAACCCCTCCATGACCATGCGAGCGCGGAGCTCAAGCGACTTCACCCGCATCAGGGCGACCGGGTCAATGGTGGGTCTAGGAGTCGAGGTTGCCATTTCGGTAAGGGAGCCTCGCAGAGATGAAATCAGTTTTCGGGGACGAGCTCGATCAATTTGGAGATGACATCGTCAACTGTGATCCCTTCGGCTTCGGCGCGGTAATTGGTGAGCACTCGATGCCGCAGCACCGGAGTCGCCATCGCCCGGATATCGTCGTGACTGACATGGGTCCGGCCGTCGAGAATGGCGCGGGTTTTTCCGCCAAGAACGAGATTCTGACCAGCCCTGGTGCCTGCTCCCCAGTTCACCCACTCGTTGATGTAGGCGTCGGTGCCTTCCCGGCCCGGGCGAGAAGCCGCGGCCAATCTCACCGCGTAGCGAACCACTTCTTCGGAAACGGGCACCTCGCGCACCAGGTCGTGAAAGGCAATGAGATCATCTCCCGAGAAGAGCGAAGCGACTGGTTCCCCTCCTCGGCTCGTGGTTTGAGTGACAACGGCCACTTCTTCGTCTTCTTCGAGATAGTCGATCACGATGTTTAGCATGAATCGATCGAGCTGCGCCTCCGGCAGTGGGTAGGTGCCCTCCATTTCGATCGGGTTCTGCGTCGCAAGAACGAAAAAGGGGCGATCGAGGGCGAGGCTCTGGCCGGCCACTGAGATTTGCTTTTCCTGCATCGCCTCAAGAAGAGCAGCCTGCGTCTTTGGCGGGGTCCGGTTGATCTCGTCGGCGAGGACAATGTTGGCAAAGATTGGTCCCTTGTTGAAAACGAGCGATCTTCCTTCCGGGGTATCGTCGAGAATTTCTGTCCCGGTGATGTCCGCCGGCATGAGATCGGGTGTGAACTGTATCCGGCTGAAACTGAGATCAAAGACCTGCCCTAAGGTGCTAACCAATAGGGTTTTAGCCAACCCGGGCGCCCCAGTAATGAGGCAGTGGCCACCTGATATCAAGGCAATGAGAAGCTGCTCGACGACGGCATCCTGACCAACAATCACTTTGCCGAGTTCACTCCGGATCTGGTCGCGGGCCCCGGAGAGCCGCTCAACGGTTGCTTTCTCCAGTTCGGTCTGTGGGTCTGGAGAAGAATCGGGGACGGGCGGCGGTGAGGCGGTTTCGCTCATACTGGCGAGATGCTAGCCGTCGATGCCGCTCGGTGAAACCGAAAAAGTGAGCCGGAAGCGGCGGAAAAGAGCCAGCTTCACTCCTT
>JBCCBR010000331.1:0-4541 GCA_039033935.1 Verrucomicrobiota bacterium | reverse complement strand
CTGCGCCGCCTATGTCCACAATATTGCCGTTCGGTAGTACTAGCTTTAGCCCAAGCACGTGGTTAGTAGTTACGCCGTACTTCAGACAATGCACGCCGCCAGAATTCTCTGCAACATTTCCGCCAATAGAGCAAGCAAGCTGGCTAGAAGGATCTGGTGCGTAGTAAAATCCTGCTCCACTCACAGCTTGCGTAATCCAGTTGTTGATAACGCCTGGCTGCACGACTACCTGCTGATTGTTGTAATCAACGTTGAGTATCTGCTGCATACAAGTTGTGACAATGAGTACGCACTCTTTTAGCGGCAGCGCCCCACCGGAAAGCCCTGTTCCTGCGCCCCGAGTAACGAATGGAATATTTTGCTCATGGCATAGCTTGACCACTGCTGCGACTTCTTCGAGCGGATTCAGCACGCCGGTGGAGGTTTCGTTGTGAATGAAGGTGACCGTGTCGAATTCCCCGGTCGATAGCTTTTCAGCGACATCGTCAGGATTGACCGGTGTGCCCCACTCATACTGCAGCGCCTCGGCACCTTTGCCGCAGCGCCGCGCAACATCGACCCACTTGTCTGAGAACGCACCCGAGCAGCAGCAGAGCACCTTTTTGGCTACCAGGTTGCGAATGCAGCCCTCCATCACTCCCCAGGCGGATGATGTCGAGAGAAACACGGGCTGGGAGGTTCCGAAGAGCGTTTGCAGCTTCGGATGAATATCATCGTAAAGGGCCACGAAGTCTTTCGAGCGGTGCCCGATCATCGGTCGAGTCGTCGCCGCGTAGGTCTCGGGTGAAATCTGGACGGGACCAGGAATGTGGAGGCGGATCGGCTCGTGGACTGGTTGGCTCATGGTTCGCGGCAATTAGCGTGGAAATCAGCGTTCCTCAAATGGAAACACAAAGACCTCGAGAGATCCGTTGCATCTGAGATGATCGGTTTACGAACGGACTACGCTGTCGGTAGCTCCAACGGCGGGATATTCGATTTTTGTCGCAGCCAGTTCAGAGCGCGGAGAACCGGTTTGCGTCGAACGATCGCAAGCTCGAATCGACGTTTTCCCGGGAAATCCATCACCAGCAATCCGATCAGGATGGTGAGGAGCCCCTGACCGGGCGTAAGGAGAAACAAGATCCCGATGATCACGAGGAGTCCGCCGATGATATTCTTTGAAATCTTAAAAACAAAAATGGCCACTGGGTGACTCTTGCGGACCGCATCGGTGTGCGGAGACTCCTCAAGGAAGTAGTCGGCTGGTAAGCGTCTCGCGACTACCGGAACCGCAATGAGGGACAGCACGATAGTAGCGATCGATCCAACTACGACGGCGGTGGTGATCCACTCGTGCTGGGCGATCCAGTCAAGATAGCTTTGGAGCAGCTCCATGAGGAATTCTGCCGAAACTTGGCTCACTCCGGCTGACAGATCAATCCATATCGCGGGAGCGCGGTTCGCGATGGACAGTGCTCGCGCTGGTCGGCGAAGTCACGAATGGGCCGCCAGCGAGCGGAGCTCGATCGCTGAAGGCGACGTCGGGCATTTCGCTCTCTCGCCCTGCCAGCGGAAAGTCTTTTCGAAGTGGGTAAAAGGGAAAGCCCTCCCACATGAGAATGCGACGATGGTCTTCAAGACCGTCGAAGTGAATCCCCATCATGTCGTAGACTTCGCGCTCGTGCCATTCTGCGGTGCGCCAGAGATCGGCGACGGAATCGAAATGATCGTCCTCATCGCCGTGACATTTAATCCTGAGATGGTGGTAGTCCGCATTCCCGAGCTGATAGAGCTCGTAGACCATGGTCCAGCGAGGCTCCTCGCCAAAGTTATCGAGGCTCGAGATATCCAGCAAATAATCATACCCGAGCTCGTCGCGACAGTGTCGAAGGATCTCGCGGGCTTGCTCGCGAGAGACGGTCACGGTCAGCTCATCACGAAACTCATTGGTCTCGATGATGGCTTTTCCAAAGGCACTCCTTAGAGCTTGTGAGTCGCTGCTGCTCATGCTGAAAGACTGGGACTAAGGCTTGCGGGCTCAGGCCGGTTTTTCGGCATTGAAATGAGCAAGTGCCGACTCTGACTCTTCGATTTTTTTCTGGAGCTTCATGAGCCCCTCGAGGACCGCTTCTGGTCGGGGAGGGCAGCCGGAGATGTAGACATCGACCGGGATGAGATTGTCGATGCCCTGGAGCACCGCGTAGCTCCGATACATACCACCCGAGGAGGCGCAGGCACCCATCGCGATGCACCACTTCGGCCCAGGCATTTGATCCCAGATACGCTTCACGGAGAGCGCCATCTTGTAGGTGACCGTGCCAGCGACGATCATGACATCTGCCTGGCGAGGTGAAAAGCGCATCACCTCAGCGCCAAAGCGAGCGATGTCGAACCGGGAAGAGGCCGAACCCATCAGCTCGATCGCGCAGCAGGCCAGGCCCATCGGCATGGGCCAGAGCGAATTTTTCCGCATCCAGTTAATCGCTGCATCGACCTGGGTGAAAATGACATTCCCTTCCACCTTGGAATCGTACGCGGCGTGCTGTGCGGGGGCTATTTCAGACATGGCAGAGGCTCGTAGAAGTGTTCAGCTACCTTCAGGTTACGTGGCGGAATAGCTTGGACAAGCACTTTGTGAAATATTTCACAAGCGTTGCAGGACTGCTTGGAACAGGCAAAACTGAATGGTCTGCTACGCTTTTGCCAGCCGGGGACTGCGGCAGGAAGTGCTTCGCAGTGGCTGGTATCTGGCAAAGGTCGGGGAGGAGCTCCGCGGCCTGAAAGTATCGGAGGATTCTGTGCCGAGGGACTACCAGACCGGCTCTTCAGGTCGATCACCAACGGTCTCGGCGTGTCAATTCTCGAAGAGAGTGCGGTGGACAAAACCCGGCGGAGAGACGATTACCTCAGCCAATGGCTGAAAACTCGGATGCTGATACCGGCGACGTCGCAGGGCTTTTTGAAGCTTTTGCTCGGCAGCGTGTTTTGGTGATCGGGGATCTCATGCTCGACTGGTTTATCTGGGGATCCGTGTCCCGGATTTCACCGGAAGCACCGGTGCCTGTAGTCGAAGTTCAGCGGGAGAATCGATACCCCGGAGGAGCTGCGAATGTCGCCCGGAATCTCACATCGCTGGTGGATCAGGTAGATCTGGTCGGTATTTATGGCGAGGATGCCAATGGGCTGCTGCTGGCAGAGTCGCTCGAGGCGAATGGAATCGGGATGGATGGGTGCCTCGCCCTGGACGGATTTTCAACCATCACCAAAACGCGCGTGGTGGCTCGCCAGCAGCAGGTCGTGAGGATCGATCGAGAGAAGCGCCACCCGATCTCGGGCGACAGTCTGGCTCGTTTGCTGGGGCGGATCGGGGAACAGATTGAGCGCGTCGACGGCATCATTCTGGAAGACTACGGAAAGGGGCTCATGTCTCAGGATCTCGTCGACGAAGTCGTCCGGCTCGCCTCACCCAGAGGTATTCCGGTGACGGTCGATCCGAAGCCGGGCAACCCGATTGACTGGAAAGGCCTGCACACAGTGAAACCGAATCGCTCGGAGGCATTCTCCTGCGCTGGGAGGGAAGATCTGCACCGAGATGAACCCATCGCTCCTTTGGAGGACGAACCGCTCCTCGCGACCGGGCATCAATTGAGAGACCAGTGGCAGTGCGAGAATGTGCTGCTGACCTTAGGAGAGAAGGGCATGTTACTGTTTTCAGATAACACAGTCGACTGGATCGAACCCCGAGCCCGCGAGGTCTTCGATGTCTCTGGGGCAGGCGACACAGCGATCGCGCTCTACACGCTCGGTATCTGCTCGGGGATGGCTGCTGTCGAAGCAGCCCATCTTGCCAATCTCGGTAGTAGTCTGGTCGTGGAAAAACTCGGGACCGCACCGGTCGGTCGAGACGAATTGTTCGAAGCCGCGATGCGAGAGGGCGCGACCCGGTAGGGAACTGCGTCCCTCCACGCCCCGTAGCGCAGGAGTTTCCTAATTCAAAAAAGACGGCCACTTGAAGCCTGATCCTTTTTAGCCGCTCGAAAGCAGACCGGCTGGTGGTAGCCCTTTCCCTCCTTCAAACTGGCCGGTTGCCGCGTCTATCTCTCAGGTCTACCAGTAGGGCATGCCCGAACCCTCGCTTGCTGAGCAAATCATTGCCGAGCATACCCTCACGATTGAACGTTTCCGTGAGAGCTGCCTCTCCACGGTTGAGGAGCTCGCCGATCGCACCATTGAAGCCTTGCGAGCTGGCCACAAAATCTGTTTCTTCGGGAATGGCGGGAGCGCTGCCGATTCTCAGCATCTCGCCGCCGAATTCGTGGTCCGATTCACTCGGAATCGTCGTGGATTGCCCTCAATCGCCTTAACCACGGATACTTCGATCCTGACCGCCAGCGCGAACGACTATGGATTCGAATCCGTTTTTGCGCGCCAGGTCGAGGCCCTTTGCACCCCGGGTGACCTCGTGGTGGGAATCTCGACTTCCGGCTCGAGTGGAAATGTTATCGCTGGATTACAGAGAGCCCAAGATCTCGGCATCACCACAGTCGCTTTTACGGGCG
>JBCCBR010000330.1:0-4567 GCA_039033935.1 Verrucomicrobiota bacterium | reverse complement strand
CGGGGCATCTCAAAGAGACCCTGCGACAGGCGATGGGGGCGTTTCGAGCACGGGCAACAGCCAAGCTGGAGCGGGGTAGTATCTCTGCAGATCCGGAGACGATTGCACTATTTGCGGAGGAAACTTGACAGCTGTTGAGCGATCAATATACTGTTCATAAATAGAGTATTACTGGGTTTGACCTCGAAGACATGAGCACGTTTAAAACGAAGATTGTTGCCGTGAATCCAAAGGATGAGTCACAAAGGTCCGAACCCGTCGAAGCGGCCGTGGATACCGGATCAGAACTCACCTGGTTGCCTTCGGGATTGCTGGAGGCGGCAGACATTTTCCCGAGGGTCGAGCGTGGATTTGTGCTTGCTGATGGATCGACTCTGACGCGAGACGTCGGATATGCAATTCTGGAGAGCGGGGATGGGGAGTTCGCGACAATCGAGGAGGTCGTTTTCGGCGAACCGGGGGACCTTTCTCTGCTCGGCGTGCGGACTCTCGAGGGGTTCGGAGCAATGGTCGACAACATCGAGCATCGCCTCGTCGCGAGAGCCCTTCTCGCCGCCGGGAATCGAGGCGTGTGAGTCGGCCCTGGAGACGGTAAGCCGCGATCCACGATGGTAAACTATGGCAGGCCCAAGCTCTCTCAGACATTCTGCAAGACAGCTCCGCAGGACGGGGGCAGAACGACGGAGCTGGTTTAGCCATCAGATCGATCTCTTCGCTCTGATTGTCGAATGCCTCGTTTGCGCGGTCCGGGTGAGTTCCTGGATCGAACCGATCCGCTCGCGCTTCATGCGCCAGATTCTTTTTGGCGGAGTCGAGGCGGTTCCATTTACGGCTTTTGCCGGTGCGATGACGGGGCTTGTACTGACCTTGACTTCCTACCAATGGCTCGCGTTTACCGGGAGGATCGAATTTCTCGGCCCAGCTTTGAGCATACTTGTGATCAGGGAGGCGGCTCCGTTTCTCTGCTGTGTCATTGTCGTTTCTGCAAGCGCTTCGGCGATTGCCGCCGAGCTCGCGACGATGCGGGTGACGGGGCAGATCGATTTGATCGAGGCACAGGGAATTAATGTGATTCAATATTTGATGATGCCCCGGGTGATGGGGCTCGCGGTAGCAACTCTCGCGCTCGGGGCAGTCTTTATCGCAGCTGCATTTGCCTCGGTCACGATTAGCGTCGCGATGATCAGCTCGATCCCGCTTGGTCCTTTTTTGCTCTCAATCATTGAATCGATTTCGCCATCGGATTTCTACAACCTGTTCGGTCGCAGCATGGTCGCGGCATTCTTAATCGGGTCGATTACCTGTTACGAAGGCATGGTTGTGAGCGGACCGCTCACAGTCGTGCCACAGGCAGTGACCCGGGCGATGCTGCAATCGGTTGGCGCAATCCTGCTGGTATCGACGGCTTTTGCGCTCGCTACTTATTTGTGACGGCTAGTTGTGATGATGAAGAATCAGGAAGAGGCAGCCTCCGAGCGAGTCGTCGAAATCGGCGACTGGTCTCTTGGTGAAAGTGAGTTGGGCTTCGTGCAGACGGATAGCCTTGCCTTGGTTCTTCTTGGTATCCGCCAGTGGCCTGGTCCTGAAATTCGGATCAGGGGGAAGGCGTGGGGAGAGCGCTCTCTGCGAGAGCGGGAGCGGCTTCGACATCAGATCGGCTGCGTTTACAACAGCTCGAGCGACTCGGAGGAATGGCTCGCCAATCTGGATCTCGATGAGAACGTGCTCTTGGCGGGAGGCTTCGATCGATCGATCGATCCAGCTCAGTTGCGTAGTGAGATGGGCAGGCTAGCGAGGCAGTTTGGAATGAAGCAAGGGATTCCGAGGCGGCGGGCGGCTGTCACTGAACCAGCCGATCAGATTCGCTCCCAATGGGTTCGCGCGCTTTTGCCAAGCCCAAAATTTCTACTCATCTTCGAGAATCCCCTTGATGGTGCTCCTGAGGAATCGGCTTCGGATTTTATCGCAGAGGTCAAAAAACGGCTCGGAGAAGGCGCTACTGTGGTATGGGTAGAAGAGTCGAGGCCCGACTTTGCCGCTCTCGGTTTCGAAGCGGTGGTCGACCTTCGATAAACACGAACTCGCGTCCCTGAGGCGGAGCCACATGCAGGCCAAACCTTTCAAGTTTCGATACATCAATCGGATCGTCGGAGCCTTTCTGCTAATCGCGGGGGGTATTCTGCTCGTTTTGCTGATCGCCGCGATGAAGACTCAGGGATGGTTGGATGCAGTCTCTGAGTATCGGGTCGAGATGACTCCGCGCGCTGTCGAGGACAGCGCGGATATCTCTGGGGGCACGCAGGGAATCAAGCCAGGGTCTGCAGTCAGGGTGATCGGGAATCAGGTAGGGTTTGTCGAACGAGTCGAGCTTTGTGAAGGAGAAGATCTGACCCCGATCCAGTCATTTGAGGGGATCAATCCCGAGGATATTCGCATCGTCGCAGTGCTCCGGGTCAAAGGAGAGTTTGCGAATTTCATCGGGCCTGGCTCCGAAGCTATTCTGAAATACGATCTCGGTGGTCTCGGATCCGCCTACTTCGACATCAGTCGAGGAACTGGACGTTTCGAAGAATCACTGACTCTTGAGCGGCCTTTTCGGATCCTTCCTTTCCAAAAGGAAACGGATGCCAAAGAAGAGCTGTTCGCCACAGTCAAATTGATCGAAGAACGGATTCTCCCGGCAGTGGATAGTTTCAAAGCGACGGCAGATACAGCGACAGAGTTTATCGATCGGCTCTCGTCGGATGATGAAGTTTTTTATCGCGCCTTGGCTTCGTTGGAACAGAGCATCATCAAGCTGGACACCGTTCTCGCCAGGATCGAGTCGGGGGAAGGGGCGCTCGGTGACATGACCGTGGCCGACTCGCCAATGCGCCGGGAGCTGAATGATTTCGCGGTGACGCTCAATCGCAGCTCGGAGAAACTGGAAGTTGCAATTGAGAATCTCGATGATGGTATCGCCAACCTGGATCAGGGCGTCACGAATCTGCGAGAAGTCGGTGTGGCATCGTTCAACGAGGCGGCCGAGTCCTTTCCGACAACGGTTCGAAAAACGAACGCGACGATCGACGATGTGGAAGTCGCCTCCGAGCAACTCTTCGAGACCTTGCGCGAGATCGAGATTTTCACAGAGGCGCTCCAGAAGCATTGGCTGGTGCGGCGACATGTCGTCGACCCAGTCGAAGACCCGCAAGACCAATCGACACGTCGAGGGCTCTTCGCACCCGCTCAAGCCCCGAGTCCGGATTCGCCGCAGCCATCTGCGCAAATCGTGGCGGAACCGGTCGTGGATCAGGCTGAAACGGCCCCTCGCGGGGGTGGGCTTTTCAAAAAGCCAAGCGGAGAAGGCGGCGGTCTGTTCAGGCGCGGCCCTCGCCTCAAGTGAGTTCAATGCAGGAAAATTGATTCCCCTGGGATTCCCAAACACCGTAGCTGACGGTTCCGAAACGCCCCATGATCTCTCCGGGATTGGCCCAAAGGGTGTTTCCAATGCTGCGCTGGTAGCGTTGGTGATCGTGTCCACTGAAGACAGCGTCGAAGTTGCCGGAGGCGGCGAGGTGCTCAGCGATTTCGGGATAATGATGGAGCGCGACTCGGCGATCGTCTACCCCGAGAGCGGCAAGCGGTTCGTGGAACGTGATTCGCTCGGCGAGACTCACGAGTAAGTAACGGTCGCCATCGTTGTTTCCAAAAACAGCATCGATCGGCCCTTCGAATCCTGCTTCGAGCGCTTTCATTGAAAAAGGGGCGCAGAAGTCCCCGAGAAAGAAGATGCGTTCGCAATCACGTTGGCGGATGTCCTTCAGGACCAGATCAAGATGATCGAGTCGGTCGTGGATGTCAGATAGAATGGCCACTTTCATAAGCTGCACTTAGTCTGTCGCTGAGGTTGGAGAAACAGGAGAGACCCACACGGGAGAGGACCAGGCCATATTTCCGTCAGCTTGCTCGACTCGAACGTAATAGCGCTGCTCTGCTTGCGGAGCTTCATCGTCGACTGTCATTTCCAGCTGCTGACTTTCGAGCGACTCGTAAGTCTTCCAGTTTTCTTCATTGCGAACGATTGTGACGCGGCTGAGCGGAGCAGTCCCTTCGACTCGGAACCATAGTCGGACTGGACCCGTGGAAGTGATCTCAGATCCGAGTGGACTGCCGTTGGCGGTGAAATTCAGATAGATCCGATCGGTCGCAGCGATGGTGCGGCGACTGTCGAAGGCTTCGATGATCCCTTCGCGAGTGAATTCCTCACAAAATACGCCGCCATAGCTGGTGTGCTGGGCGATGTGATCCGAGCAGGCGAAAACGCCGAGGCGCAGGCCTAGCTCAAGCGCGGTCTGGTAGGTTCCGGTAGCAAACTGGCCAAAGTCATCAATCGGGTCGGGAGCGTTCACAGAGACACTTTTGTCCCCGTTGATCGTGTAGGGAGCACCCGGCTGCATTCCTGCAGTCGGTTGAGGGGCTCCGGCGCCCTCGTAGGAGACGCGGGCACCCTGAAAAATCTCGACGGTATTCTCCGAGCTGTAACCAAAACGCTCATAGCGAGTCCAGTCGGTGCCCATCCCGGTGG
>JBCCBR010000329.1:0-4571 GCA_039033935.1 Verrucomicrobiota bacterium | reverse complement strand
CCTTGTTGGGTCAGTCAAGTTCGGCCAAGACGGGTCAACTCGGATGCCGGGGCAAGCCATGTGGGGTCGAACATCTGATCGGCGGTTGCGAGTTTTGCGGTCGATTCGGAGCCACCCTCGCGACTCCTGAATCCGAACAAATGATCGAAAACTCTACCGTAAATAGCCTGCCCACAAATCAATCACGGACAAGCCGGGGTTTTGTTGTGCGAGTTTTTGGAAAACTCGCTATCTTTCGCGAATTCGACCGAGGCTGGTTTGGGCTGGGACCGATATTTTCCTCGTCGATTTCGGAACCGAGGAGTTTTCCCCGATGGATTTTGGCAGCTCGCTGGAATGGTTCTCAAATTCCGAGTCGGCGGTCACCGTTTGACAGATTGTGGAAAAGTGACCATTTTTTTGCATAACGGGTGCGTTGGTTTCGTCGACCTCTCACAACTCAACCCATACCCACGATGAAGAACGAAATCTCCCTCCTCACCCAGTTCCTGGAAAACCTTGAGCCAGAAGTGGCCGGTCGATCAGGTCATCCTGTGACCGACGATCAGCGTGCGCTGATCACGAAGTTTGCCAGCGGTGACCTCGATGCAGAGAGCCGCGACGCCCTTTTGCCCGAGTTGCTCGAAAATGAGCAGGCGATTCGTGAGTTGGTCACCCAGCTCGAGTCTCGTAGCTGAGATCAAAGTCTGAATGATTTCGGCGCGCGCTCGATTGTTGAGGCAACCCTCATTTGTGCGGCTCGGCTCTGAGCTGGAGTCGCACATCGAGACGACCATCTCCAACACACCGCCTGCCGAGCTGATCGGATTCATCGACGAGCAGTGCCTCCAGTTGTTGAACGAAGCGTTTCGCGCTGTTTGCAGCAACGAGGGGATGGTCTGGCTCGCCGATTGCGACGAGCACCATCTCGTCGCCTCTTACAATACCGGGTTGCGTGCCGACGAGTTGGTTGGATTTCGCCAGCCAATCGGCAGCGGGATCATCTCGATGGTCTATGCCCAACAGCAGCCCTACTGCGAGAATGAAATCGGAAGCAACGCGGGGCATGACAACACGCTCGACCAGAAGGTGTCGAAGCACACCAAAGCGATGATTGCGGTGCCGCTCTATTTTGCGTTCCGCCTCCGGGGGATTATCTCGTGTGTGCAGTTCGAGGAAGGCGGGTGCGGCGATTCTGGTTTCAACTCATCGCATGTTCAGACTCTGGTGAAGGTATCTAATACAATCGAGCGACTGGTTGATTCCAATTTGCTGCACTCGGCTCTGGGTCTGAACGATGGGTGAATCTGGACTACCAGCGAGCACGGCTCCCTGGATTGACCTCGACACGGCCCGAAAGGGATTCGCCGATGCCGATGGAGAAGGAATCAAGGTCGCGGTGATTGATTCCGGAATCGATGCGGATCATCCTGCTCTCGAAGGGCTGGTGCTGGCTGATGATGTTGGGATTTCCTGCGACGGTGTCAGTCTGCGAGTCGAGGAAAATGCTGGCAGCGACGTCTATGGTCACGGCACAGCGGTCGCCAGTATCCTGATCAAAGAGGCGCCCGGTGTCCAAGTCGGCAATTTTCGCGCGCTCGACAGCAGTAACCATGCTCGCAGCTTTGTGATCGCGGAGTGTGTCAGCCAGGCAATCGATCGAGGGTATCAGATCATCAACTGCAGCTTCGGCTGTCGCGGACTACCGCGCTACGTGATGGATTATAAAGAGTGGATCGATTATGCTTATCTGCACGGGGTGCAGGTGGTTGCCGCCTGCAGTAATCTCGATGCTGGCATTCGAGAGTGGCCTGCTTACTTCCCTAGCGTGACCAGCGTCAGAGGCGTCGATTGTGAACCGGGCGCTTTTTACTTTCGAGAGGGGAGGATGGTTTCATTCCTGGCAAGAGGTGAACGAGTCGAGGTGCCCTGGCTCAATGGGCAGACTCGCCTAGAGACCGGCAGTAGCTATGCCGCTCCTGTGATCGCTGGGAAAATCGCGCGCCTGCTCTCCGCTTTCCCAAACCTGACGCCGGGAGCGGTCAAGCCTCTGCTTTCTCTGTTGGCAGAGCCCGAAGAATCGCTCTCACCGTAGATCAGCGGGTTTATCGGTCGAAAAGCGATCTGAAGCAGTCGAGCTGTTTTATTAAGATTTACAAAATATATGGAAATATAAATTGCCAGAGTTCGTCGAATCGATTAAAATTTTGATAAATTTAACGATTTAGGGGACTCATTGAAAACACAACTTCCAGGCAACCTTGTTGATATTCTTCCGCTTTGTTTTCAGCTCCGGGAGAAACTGTCTTTTATCCGAGAGGGAGAACGAATCGTCGCGACCCGCCCAAGTGATGGTCGTCGTTTCGCGATGTCACCCTGGCAGCACTACATGATCAGTCGCTTCGACGGGAAGAATACCTTCGAGCAGCTCGCGCGGGAAGTTGAACAACTCGTTCCCCGTGAATTGACGGCGCGCGGCCTGCTGAATTTCTATGATTGGCTCTACCGAGAAAACCTGATCCTGGTGGAGTGCGAGTCGGTCTTCGAGTTGGTCGGTGATAATTTCGAAGAAGACAAAAAAGAGATCGAGACCGATCGACTGCCCTTTTGGCTGCGGCGGGAGTGGCGTCACCAGGCGCTCAAGGTTGCCGCGATACTGCTGCTCTGCGTCGGCGTGCTCCGGTTTGCCTATGTCGTCGCGCCAGCTTTTCGAGGGGGAGAGACCAATGTTGCCGGAATCGGAGAATCGACCCCCGACTCAGTCACGCTCGCAAGCGGATCGCGCACCATCCCGATGGTCGAGGATGGGCGTCTCCTACCAGCGGCTCAGGCCGTGGTCGAAGGGATTCCCGAAGTTCCCAAGCTCGAGCCTGAAAGTGCTCAGTCCGAGGCGGATAGCCTGCCCCGTCCGAGACCCTCTCCGATCGAGGTTGCGTTGGGGATGACTGATCCGGGGAGACCTGCGGTAGAGTCGGTCCCGGGTCCCGAAGGGCCCCTTCCGAACGCAACTGAAGCACCCCAGCCGCCCAGCTACGAAGAAGCCCTACTTGATGAGTTGCGACGACAGCTCGCTTCGTCACTGGTGCGGCGCGATGAATTTTACCTCCAGAATCAGGAACAGGCCTACAGTGAAGAGGTTTCAAAAATCACCGAGTTGGCTCGTCGGATCGGATGGCTCGAGTCGCAGACAAAAGGAGAGGATCCCGAGCCGATTCAGTAGCGAAATCGCGAGCTGACCCTGGCTTCACCCCAGGAGGGTGTCAGGTGATCTCGGCAAGGGCTGGCTTTTGGAGCGACGACAGAACGTCTTCGATTTCCAGATCGAGCCGCTCACGATTCTTAAAAACGCTGACAGTTTCGGCACCAGCCTTCGAAATTAGACCGAGAGCCGAGACAAATTGATCTCCGACGCGAGTGGGGATGTGGCTGTCCGACCCAATCACGATCGGAATGCCGCGCTCAACCATCATCTCAAGCATCTCAGGACCCGGGTTCATTTCCGGGTAAGGCTTATTTAATCCTGAGGTATTGATCTCCATCGCCAAGCCGGTTGCGGCAATTCGATTAAGAGCGGTCGCCACATCATCTCGATGTTCCTCGAAATCCCAGGTCTCTGGATCGGAATTTTTGACGAGGTCGGGGTGAGCGAGGGAGTCAAACAAACCGGTCTCGGCTGACTCAGCGAGATGCTCGAAATATTGTTTGCGGAAGTCTCTCGAATCTCCTTTCCAAAACTGATCGATGTATTCGGGGATGTGCCAGTGAACCGATCCGAGGATGTAGTGAAACTCAGCGCTTGCATGGAGCTCGCTTAGCCAGCCTTCCATCCCCGGAAAGAAATCACTCTCCATCCCGAGCCTTACTTCAAAGTCATCGGGCGCTGCCGCTGCTGCTTCACCCTCAATCAGGGCGACATACTCGGGAAACTGCTCAGGAGTCATCCTGACACGATGCGAAAACCCATTCGGCATCGGGCTATGGCAAGTGAAAATCACGCCCTTGAGCCCGACTTCAATTCCCTTTTCGACATACTCGCTGGGATGCCCCAATGCATGCTTGCAAAGGGGAGTATGCATGTGGCTGTCGAAGAAGATCGGATTCGGCATCGTAATCAAGGCTACGATGGTTCCGTTCCTCGAGACGTCTACCCAAATTTCTTCAGCGACCGCTGAAGCGGTCCGTCATTGAGACTTTCGGCGCCGAGCGCTGATTAAATCAGCTTCACCTTTCCTGGGACGGCAACAGGATCGACAGCAAGATCGCCGAATTCATACTTTTCCGGGGACAAATCGAGCGCGGAGCGTTGCAGAGCCCACTCCCACTTCATCGAACGACCGGTGTAGGCGGCCATGCGCCCAGCGATCGCGCTGAGGGTGCTTCGAGCGACTTGCTCGGCTTCGTTGAGGCCGCCGCCGTTTCTGATGCTGTTAATCAGATTGGCATGCTCTTGAACGTAAGGGTCGACGTTGGGGCCTTCGTAAGTGTAGGGATTCTCACCGATGATTTCACCTTTGCGATTGTTGAGGGAGACCTGGCCTTTGGTGCCGACAAGTCGCTCGGAAATATTCGGCGAAGCGCCGGTCTGCTGTCGG
>JBCCBR010000328.1:0-4603 GCA_039033935.1 Verrucomicrobiota bacterium | reverse complement strand
GCCCGCGCATGAATAGCCAGACGAGACCGACAATTGGCAAGAAGATAGAGAGAACGCCCCAGAGGGTCTCCCCAGCTTTGAAAGCCTTAATGATGGTCATAATCCAAAATACGAGGCTGGCGATACCAGCCACGGCTGCGAGAATTCCTCCTATAACTGCCATAACAAACGATTTAGTTTAATTTTCTGTGAGTAAGGGTTGTTGAGTTGAGACCGACAGATTGTCGCTCTCTCACCAAGCAGACGTAACCGGTCAGGAATTATTCGTCAATCCTCAGCTTTTCTTGTTTGCGCGACGAATTGCCAAACGACCTAGTCGTTCTCGATTGGAGATTTGGTTTTTTTAATCAACCGAGTCCCAGCGATGACCATCTGCTTGTCGATTGCCTTGACCATGTCGTAGATCGTCAAAGCAGCGAGGCTGGCTCCTGTCAGAGCCTCCATTTCGACACCGGTCTTAGCATCGGTCCGAACCGTGCAGCGGCATCGAATCCCTTCTTCCTCAACGATGAAGTCTATCGCGATCTTGGTGATCGGCAGGCTGTGACAAAGGGGAATCAGATCAGCAGTTCGCTTGGCACCCTGGATCCCGGCAACACGGGCGACGGCGAGCACGTCGCCTTTTGGCACATCGTCCTCACTGATGGCCGCCAGTGTTTCTGGGAGGAGCGTGATGAAACTTTCTGCAGTTGCCTCTCTTCGCACGACAGGCTTGGCCGAGACGTCAACCATTGCCGCACTGCCATCGGGCCGAAGGTGGGTGAGTTGGTTTGGTTCCGGTTTCACAGCGAGGAGTATCGGGTTTTTCGAGATCACACCCTCTAAATGAGCTCACGAGCCCGTCGATTGAATTGATGCATTCGAGTCAGGCTCTGCTGGATTCGTTTCGAGCGGCTTCTCTCGGTTTAAAAACCACCAGCTGGCGAGGCCAAGGAGGCCGAGCAATAGTATCCAGATTGGGGCGTAGGGATCGGGACGAGTCTGTTGCTCAAGGATCTCGCCAGGGAGGCGGGCGAGGTCTGAGCGCGTCGCTGCTTCACTAAGGTCGGCTTCGCGAGTGTCGGCGAAATGGGCGGCAGCGAGGAGAAGCGGCTGGTCACCTTGCGAAATCGCAAAAAAGCCGGGCGACGCTGGGGCATTGAGGAGTCTCGCACGATCGATTGGCACGGTTTCGCGGCCGGCGGGAGTGCTCAAAGTCAAGTCCGCCGAGTCGGCTACGTTTTCGTAAAAGAGATTCAAATCCTGATTGATTTCAACATTGCGATGTTCTTCCCCAATTTGAGTCTGGCGGACCCGATCGATAAAGCGATGAATCAAGATGACGAAAGCGGGGAGGTTTGAGGCGTTTGAGCGGAGGATATCAAAGTGGAACAGGAGCTGTCGCGAGACGCCTTCAGGAGTGTTGCTCTCACGTAGGCTGATGAGTGTTTTCTCACCCTGCCAGAGTAGGGGAATGTCTCCATCTTGAGCCGGGATCGAGGGGGTTCGCCTGGCAATCAGCGCCTGCCAGTTCAAACCGTCGACAAGCGGGTGGTTTCCCCCGAGGATGGGGCCGGAGAGGAACTGACGGGGAACACTTTGCTGACTCAGGAGGACGATCGCAACGGCAGGCAGTTCGGTAGGCGAGAGGGGATCGTAGCCTGCAAAAATAAGATCCGGAATCGCTCCTTCGTCCGCATAGGGTGCGTTCTCAAGACTCTCGGTAAGATCAAGGATGAGTCGGTCGAGCCGTTCCGGGGCTCGCTTGCTCACGACGAGTCGTTTCGGTTGCGGGAGGACCAACGGCAGGGTGTCATCGAGGCCGAACTGATCTGATTCGAGGGACAGACTTACTCTTTCAGCATTTTCCGGAAAGGGCCCCTCGAGGGTCCTGATTTCTCCGGCTTCGAGAGCAAGTGCTCGATCGGGGGCTCGACCCGACTCGGTCGTCAAAGTCCAGCTACGTGTCTGAGCCTCAGTCGAATAATTTCGAATTGAAGCTCTCCAGACCGGTGGAGACTGTTCAGAATCGATTGAGACTCCGGCGAATCCGACGTTGTCGATCGGAGAGCCGATTGCAAGCAGTGCCGCATCAAAAGGGAGGGTATCTCCGACGTGGTCGGACACATAGACCAGGACACCTTCTGGTCCGGCGAGACCACGACCGACCCGCAGAGCCGCTTCCGGGGAGTGAGCACCACGGTTTGGCTCCCAGACTTCGATCGCTCTGGTCAATTCTTCAAGGCTGGTTCCACGATAAAGGGTGCTGCCCTCGAGGTGGGATTCAATCAGAGTGAATTCAGAGGTCCCGGTGAAGGTGGTCAGCGGAGTCAGCTGGTTCTCAAACGCTTCCTGGATTTCGGTTCTGAACGCCGCCATCGATGCAGAACTATCGAGCACGACGACGACCCGTTGCACCCGGGTCGGGCTTGACCAGCGCGGTTGCACTAACAACCAGGTTAGGAGTAAAACGGAGAGGAGCTGAAGCCAAAGCGGGATTGACGAGCGGATGCGATCAAACTTCCGACCGGAGAGGCTCTGCCGATCGATTCGCTCAAGCAGAAATCGAGTGCTGATCGGGACTTGCTCGGATTGCCTCTGAAGAAAATGGATCAGCAGAATAGCCGGAATCCCAAGAAGCGCCCAGAAACCGGCGAGATTGGCAAAGGTAACGGGCATAGGCGAAGAGCCGCCAGTTAAAGGCAAAAAGCTGTCGATGGAAAGTCTTTAGCGCATCTACAACCAGACGACGAATCGATGAAAATAGCTGCCTCACCGGGTGGAGTGGCAAACTCCGATATCGAGAGAGGTGAAATCAGCCCTCTACCTCGCCAGAGTCGCCTCGGTTCCTTCTTCCGTCTGGCGCGACTTAAATTCGTAAGTCAGACCGAGGTGCTGGGCAATCTTGGTAAAGAGATCGTGAGAGCGAAATGGCTTCGCAACGAAGTCTGTTGCACCGGCTTTGAGGGCATCCTGCTTCGCCTGTTCGAGAGCGAACGCGGTCAGCGAGATGATGACGGGATCGTTTTGCTCATTCGCGAGCGTCTTGATTTTGCGAGTCGCCTCCGTCCCCCGGAGCACCGGCATTTCTTCGTCCATGAGGATCAAGTGAGGATGCCACTCGTGCCACTTTTGGACAGCCTCTTGGCCGTTCTCAGCTTCTTCCAGTTCGAAGCCAGCTTTGCCTAAGATTTTCTTCAAAAGTAGTCGATTTACTGGGACGTCTTCGACTAGCAGAATCCTGATTGGCTCCTCACTGCCGTGATACCCAGTCACCCGCTGGGCAGCTTCTTCGCTCATGTGGGTGGTGCTGTCGCCTGTCTTCGACTCGTCTGCAGCGTATTCGTCGCAGGTGATAGCAAATTCGAAAGTTGTTCCGGTTCCGTAGCTCGATTTTACAGTAAGATCACCGCCCAGTAGTTGGACGAAATTCTGAGCAATAGGAAGTCCCAGACCGGTTCCCTGAGCTGATTGACGGCCTGTTTCAGTCTGCGTGTAACGTTCGAAGAGGAGAGGGATCTCCTCTTCGTGGATGCCACGCCCGGTGTCGGTCACCTCAAAGTGGATTGTGATAGGACGTGAAATGCGCCCGTCGAGCCGAATTGGGTCGCCGGTGACCGAGGCCTTAACTTTGAGCCGCACCGAACCGGTTTCGGTAAATTTTATGGCATTACCGATGAGATTCAGCAGAATCTGGCGGAGCTTACTGCGATCTGTCTTCACTTCTCCGGGAAGAGCGGTTTGGGCAACAAACTCGAGAGCGAGGCCCTTCTCAGTCGCTTTCTGTAGCAACATATCATGGACAGACCGGAGCAGGGGCTTGATCTCAAAGTGCTCGTCGTTTCGCTCAATTTTCCCTGCCTCAATCTTAGAGAGATCGAGAATCTCATTGATCACATCGAGCAGATGTTCACCGCTGGTATTGACGGTCTCGATCGTCTCGCGCTGGCGGGGGCTGAGCTGCTGATCGGCTCTCAGTATTTCAGAAAATCCGATGATGGCATTGAGTGGAGTTCTCAACTCGTGAGTCATTTTCGCGAGGAAATCGCTCTTGGCTCGATTCGCAACTTCAGCCTGGTGCTTCGAATCTTCGAGCCACCGTCGATACTGGCGCTCGGTCGCTGCGGTGTCGAGCTGGGCTATGGCGATGCCAAACTGACCAGCAATGGCATCCAGCATCTGGGTCTCGTGATCTGCCCAGGAATCCTGGTCACCATCTCTGACCAACATCACAAAACCGTTTGAGCGATTCAGTGAATTGGTCGCAGTCGCGAGCACTGAGACTGATTCGCTTCCCGATATCTGGGCCTGGATGATATCCGGCAGATCTTCGAAGCGGATCCCGGCAACTGCCGCCTTTGCTGAAAAGATATCGCGGATCAGCGGTAGCTGAGGATTCAAGCGGGGAGGTGAATCAACCTCGGTATCGTTCGCGACATCGTAGTGACCAATCTGAACGAGCTGTGGTTGCTTGTCATCCTGGCGATTTTCCAAGCCGAAGACGAGGCACAGCCTCGCGCCAAACTGCTCCGTGATGCGAATCAGCGGCTCTCGCAGCACCTGATCTGCTCGCAACTCCGAGTGCAGTTCGCGAGATGCCTGCTCGATCAACATTTCTTTTTGG
>JBCCBR010000327.1:0-4603 GCA_039033935.1 Verrucomicrobiota bacterium | reverse complement strand
TCCATATTGGCTGCGCCCTCTCTTTGTCAGCGGGGCCTCACACTATCAGGAGCGCGGGTTTTCCTACCCGCGACGAACGACGCAAACCGCGGCGAAAGCTGACAGGCATGGCGCTGGCTCTGGAAGCGGGTCAGAAAACCCGCTCTCCATATTGGCTGCGCCCTCTCTTTTGCAGCGAGGGCTCACACTATCAGGAGCGCGGGTTTTCCTACCCGCGACGCAAGCCTATCAACCAATAGAAGCACCTGCCCCCAAGCGACATTTCGACTCCCTTTACTCCTCAGCCCCGCCGCTCAACAACGCCTCAATCTCCTCTCGAATCGCAACGACATTGTCCTTCCGCACCTGTCGCGCCGCGATCTCGACCGCGGGGTTCTCTGGATCGGGTTCGAAATCCCCGATCGCGATGCGGTGGAGCAACTCGATGGACTGATAGCCATACTGATAGGGGTTCTGCACGACGGTCCCATAGACGCTACCCGATTCAATCCCCGCCAGTGTCTGAGCGTCTTCGTCAAAGCCGATGATTTGGATCTCGCCAAGCTTACCGGCTTGTTCCAGAGCCTGAATGATGGCGGGCGGATTGTATGCGAAAAGACCCACCATCGCATCGATATCGGGATGCCGCGAAAGCGTGTCTTCGGCATTTGCCTTCGCTTTCGAAGTATTGAATTCATCGGTCAGGGTCCCGAGAATGGTGAATCCGTTTTCCTCAATCACCTCATTAACCGGGTCGGATCGGGTCGCGTCGACGCTGCGATCGAGAATCCCATCAATTGTCCCCTGCCTTCTTCGCTCCGCATTATCCTGCCCCAGGCGACCGATCATCAGCATTACCTTTCCGCCGTTGGGAAGAGCTTCACGAACCAACTCCCCGCAGAGTCGGCCAGCCGTGTAGTTGTCCATTCCCACGTAAACAAGTCGATTCGAATCCGGTGCATCGGAGTCGTGGGTGATCAGAACCGTGGCCGCCGCAGCCTGATTAAGCAGGTCATTTTGATTCTCCGGGTCAATCGGACTGATCGCAATGCCGCTGAAACCGCGCGCAATTGAGTCCTCGACCTGGCTCTGCTGATCGACCGCGTCAGCCGGCATCAGCACGGTTGCTTTGACCCCGAGCTCGTCGGCTGCATCTTCGGCACCACGCTGCGCGAGGACCCAGAACTCAGCGACGCCATTTGTGATGAAAGCGTAGCGATTGACCTTTTCACCTTGCTCGACACAGCCAGCAAAAAGGGCGAGGCACCCGGCGATGGCGCAACAATAAAAACCGGTCCTTTTCATAGCCGGCGACGGTATCGGAAACCGTTTTTCAGCTAAAGCAAAAAAGGCCCCGAAATGATCAGACCGATTGCCTCAGGTCGGAGGTCGGAGGTCGGAGGTCGGAGGTCGGAGGTCGGAGGTCGGAGGTCGGAGGTCGGAGGTCGGAGGTCGGAGGTCGGAGGTCGGAGGTCGGAGAAATGAGATAGTATGCCCCTCACTCCACCGAGAAAGAACAAAGAAAGCCTAAACTGTCCACGTTTTTGGAAAACGCGGCTACCAACCAAGAACCAAGAACCTATCAATCCACCAGCGTGTCGATCTTGCCTGCCATCTCAAAATCAAGCTCGGTCAAGCCGCCCTCGTCATGGGTAGTCAGTCGCATCGTGATTGTGCACCACCGGATATCGATGTCCGGATGATGGTTGGACTCCTCGGCGATGTCGGCGACGCCATTTACGAAGTCGATCCCCTCCATAAACTCATCGAATTCGAAAATTCGGACGAGCTCTTTGTCCTCACGATCCCACTCCGGGATCTTCTTCATGAGGGATTCGATTTCAGTTTCTTCGATGAGATCAGACATCGTTTCGGCAAGTTGATTTCGTGTGGGATCCGGCGGCGGACGTCCCGACCGACAGATCTTCGATATTGCTAGGAGACATCGGGAATTCCGCAAGTGTCAAATCCCGGAAAAATGCGCTCGCTTCCGAAGCCCGAAATTCGCATTGCAGCGGCCTCTGTTTAGGCTATACCTCTGATGCTTTGCGTGCCCGCGAGATGGGTGCGGAGTCCCATCAAAAACCCTAGCGCGCCTCCTCCAGACCCGCTTCACCACCACACTCGAATCATGGCACACGGCAAGATCTACAACAACATCGTCGAAACTGTCGGCAACACTCCGATCGTTAAACTCAATCGCGTGACCGAGGGCCTCAACGCGACGATCGGTCTCAAGTGCGAGTTTTTTAACCCGCTCAGCTCTGTCAAAGACCGTATCGGCATGGCGATGATCGAAGCCGCTGAAGCAGCCGGCCAGATCACTCCCGAAACCGTGATTGTCGAGCCCACCAGCGGAAACACGGGCATCGCTCTCGCCTTCGTCTGCGCCGCGAAAGGGTACCGACTTATCCTCACGATGCCGGAGACGATGTCGGTCGAGCGTCGCACGCTCCTCGCTCTCCTCGGTGCAGAGCTCGTCCTCACTGAAGGGCCCAAAGGAATGAAAGGTGCCATCGCCAACGCCGAAGAAATCGCTGCCAACACCCCTCACTCTTTCATCCCACAACAGTTCAGCAACCCGGCCAATCCAGCGATCCACGTCAAAACCACTGCCGAAGAAATCTGGGAGGACACCGACGGCAAGGTCGACATCGTCATTTCAGCCGTCGGAACCGGGGGCACTGCGACCGGTTGTGTCGAAGCCCTCCGCGCCAAAAACCCAGATATTCAGGTCATCGTAGCAGAGCCGGAAGACAGCCCCGTCATTTCTCAGACACTGGCCGGTGAAGAAACAACTCCCGGCCCTCACAAGATTCAGGGCACCGGAGCTGGCTTCGTGCCAGACAATCTTCACTTAAAGTCCGAGAGCGGAGATTCCCAAATCAGTGAGTGCATCAAGGTCAGTAACGACGACTCCTTCGCGATGGCTCGCCGCATCGCCAAAGAGGAAGGGATCCTCGGTGGGATTTCGACCGGGGCCAATGTTTGCGCTGCCATCGAGGTGGCGAAGCGTCCTGAAAACGCCGGCAAACTGATTGTCACGATCGGCTGCTCCACCGGCGAACGATATCTCTCCACCCCACTTGCCGACGAGGCTCGCGCTGCCGTCGCCACCTCGTGACCGCCTCTGAAACGGCGGGGGCTCGCCTCCGCAGGAAGTCGCCGCAAACCTCTTTCGCCAAAACCGTAACTGCTGCCCGCTCATCCTATGGCTGATCCCAAAGACAAGCCCGCCTCCGAAAGTTCTACGGAAAAGAACACCGATTTGTCAGAAGCCCTCGCCGCGAGCGAGGCCGGAAGTGTCATCGATACGCTTGACCGCCATCGCAACACCATCCTCATCGGGCTCGCCCTCGTCGCTGTGTTGATTGCCGGGTATTTTGTGTTCGCCCAGGTCCAGAAAGACAAAGCTTCCGCTGCTGCCCAGGCCTACTCTGAGGCTGCCGCGAAGCGAGACGTGGCGGCACTCGACGGAGTCGTCGTTAATCACCCGGGGTCACGGGCGGCCGGGAACGCCCTCCTGTTGAAGGCCGACGTGCAGATTGATCAGGGTAAAAAAGAAGAGGCTCTCGCCACCTACGAGCGATTCATCAGCGACTTCGGCAAGCACCCCCGCTACCCCCAGGGTCTCTTTGCGATCGCCAACCTCGCCCACGTCGGAGACGACCTCGAAAAAGCGACTGATTTCTACGAGCGCACAATCGACGCTCAGCCCGACGGCGAGCTCACCCCGCTTGCCCGGATCCGCCTCGGCGATATCGCACTCGTCAGCGGCGATGCCCAGGCCGCTCGCGAGCGCTATGAGGAGTCCTACACCATCCACCCGGGGAATCCGTATTTTGCCCTCGCTGAAGAAAAGCTTGGATTGCTCAGCGTCGGCAATCCACCCCTGGTCGATCCGCCCGCACCCGAGCCCGAGCCTGAGCCTGAGCCTGAGCCTGAAGAGACGACCGAGACTGCGGGAGACGCTTCCACCGATGCAGACCCCGGACCGGCTTCTCCAGCTGGTCCGAGCGATTCCGCCGACGGAAAAGGAAAGGCCAAGGCAGCCGGTCAAAAATCGGGCCAGCCGAAGGGCGGCAAGTCAAAAGCCAAAGCCAAGGAAGCTCCCCCGGAGGAGAGTGGTGCGGCACCTTCAGAGCCTCAACCAGCACCAGACGCCTCTGGCAAAGACAAAGGAAAAGCAAAGTCAAAAGCTAAAGGAGACGCTAAAGGCAAAGCTAAGGCCAAGGCAAAAGGCAAGGCGGGAGAAAGCGGCAAGTCGAAAGCGCCCGCATCTGAAACGCCTTCAACTCCCGCCGAGCCAGTCCCGCCTGCGGCAGAGGACTCGGGAGCAGCACCGACACCCGGAAGTGACTCTCCGGAGGAGTAATCTTCGAGAAGCTCGAAAGAAACTCCTCAGCCATGTCGATCGCGGATGTCGAGATCTTGACTCCGGGACAAGCTCCTGTGCGCGGTTCCATCGGCTGGGATGAATCCGGTCGTATCACCGAAATCAGCAGAGAGGTCGCTGGTTCTCCCCTTCTCGACGGCGCTGGCGAACTCATCGCGGTTCCCGGATTCATCGATATTCACACTCATGGCGCCAACGGCGCTGACCTCTCGCAGGCTACCCTCGAGG
>JBCCBR010000326.1:0-4610 GCA_039033935.1 Verrucomicrobiota bacterium | reverse complement strand
CCAGCGGCTCGAGGCACTGCTCGGCGACGCTCTCAAAATCCTCGACCGAGAGCGCACCTCCAGAAATCATCTGATGGAGATCCTGCCCATCGATCAGCTCCATCACGGCAAAAGGGCCGTCGCTGTCTTCCTCGACGTCAAAAATCGTTACCACGTTGGGGTGCTGAAATTTTGAGAGCGCAAGCGCTTCGCGCTGCAGAGTGCCGCTCGCCTCGTCGTTGAGTTTGGTCTTTTCCAGCGGGAGCAGTCGCTTAATTGCCACTGAGCGCTCCATGACACGATCATACGCCTCATAAATCGCGCTCATTCCGCCGCGGCCGATGCGGCTTTTGATCTCGTAGCGTTCGCCCATAAAGAATGCCATTGTGGCGGCATTGACCATTCTTGCAAAGTGGATTTAGGCACGATTTCCGCTCGAAAGAGCGCTCCGCCGACGTCTCAAATAGTCAACAGTGACGACTCGTTAAGTCTCAAGTAACCATGGATAGCAGCACTCCCCTTCTCGGCGCAATCGAAGCTGGCGGTACCAAGTATGTCTGCGCGATTGCGAGAGACGGCGATCATCGCGAAGCAAAACTCCTCAACGAATCTCGATTTCCGACTCGCGAGCCAGCCGAGACGCTTGCCGAAGCGGTCGAATTTTTCCGAAAAGCGAGCGCCGAGTATGGCCCGATTGCATCTCTTGGAATCGGAACCTTCGGCCCCGCCCGGATCAATCGCGATGCGGAAGACTACGGATCCATCCTCACCACTCCAAAGCCGGGTTGGGCGGGCTACAATGTCGTCGAGCACCTCCGTGCTGACCTCGGCAGCGAATTGCCAATCGCGTTTGAGACAGATGTCAACGCAGCCGCTCTCGGCGAAGCTGTCGCTGGAGCTGCGGTTGGACTTTCCTATGTCGGCTACATCACGATCGGAACCGGGATCGGCGCTGGATTTCTCGTGAACGGAGAGCCGCTCCATGGCTACCTCCATCCCGAGGTCGGGCACATCCTGATGCCTGACTATGATTCCGAGTTCGGTAAGGATACCAACGTGTGCCCTTTCCACGTCTCCTGTCTCGAAGGGCGCGGCAGCGGTCCCTCGATTGAAACTCGATGGGGAAAACCCGGGCACGAACTCGAGTCGGAGCATCCCGCCTGGAAGCTCGAAGCGCGATATCTCGCCGCGGGCTGCGTCACGCTCACGGCTTGCTGGTCTCCCGAGCGGATAATCATCGGAGGCGGCGTTTCGCAACAGGATGGACTGATTGAGAAAATCCGCTCTGAGTTTGAGACCCTGGCTGGTGGGTATTGGAGCCTCCCACCGCTGAACGACTATTTAGTGCGCCCCAAGCTCGACCAACACGCCGGCATCGTCGGTGGTCTTGAGCTCGCGAGCCGACAGCTTCACTGAAGCAGCGAGACCGCTTCGCCGCAGAAATTGCTAGCGTGAGCTCAAGCCGACGCAACGGCTGCTCAAATTCGCACTCTGACCCGTATTGGTCGGTTCTGCTCGCGTGAGCGCGCGCTATTCTCGCACGCACTTTTGGTGTAACTTACTCGCAGAATCCCCCAAGAACTCTGTGATGCGCTTGGCCCCGCCCAGTCTCCTCTTCATCGCTCTGGTCTGCCTGACCCTCGGACCACGGGCAGTTTCTGGCGTCCCCGTCGAAGAGACTCAAGCAGGCTGGGCCGATCAGCTCGACACGTTCTTCGACCGGCACTGCTACGACTGTCACGACGATCTCACGACCAAAGCAGGCCTCGACCTTTTCGAACTGAAGACTGATCTCGCGGACGAGGCGACTTTTGCGACGTGGGAGCTGATCTACGATCGAGTCAGCAAAGGCGAAATGCCACCACGCACCGAGGAGCGCCCCAGCCCTCAAGCCATCGCCGCACTCAAGAAAATTCTCGCCCCCCCCCTGGCGAAGGCTCACGAGTCGCAGAAAGGAACGATCTTACGCCGCCTCAATCGAGCAGAGTATGAGAACACGCTGAACGAACTACTGGGCCTCAATCTCGATATCATCGATCGATTGCCTGAGGACGGGCGTTCGCATGAATTCGATACGGTTGGATCGGCGCTGGGCATCTCTCAGGTCCAGCTCGAGCGCTACCTTGAAATAGCCGAGATCGCTCTCGACGAAGTTTTGATGGCCTCACCAGAGGCCCCGGAGCGCACACGGATCGAAACCAGTTTCACGGACAATCAGGATGTCGACCGTTTTCTGGGAAATCAGTGGCTCAAAGCGCCCGATGGTGCCGTCGTCTTCTTTCGGCAATACGGCTACCCGACTGGGTCGCTGCGCGAGTCGCGGATCCCAATGCGAGGCCGCTACCGCGTGAAGGTGACTGGCTACGCCTATCAGAGCGAGGACCCGGTCACATTCTCCCTCCGCGGAACCACCTTCAAGCGGGGCGGCGAAAGACCCGTTTTTGGCTACTTCTCAATGCCCCCGGGCAAACCGACCACCATTGAAACCGAGGTCCTCATCGACCGGGATTACATGCTGCAAATCGAGGCCGAAGAGCTTTTCGATCCACAGAATCTCATCAAAAATGAAGGGGTCAAAAAATACGCGGGCCCTGGACTCGCGATCAAACAAGTCGTGATCGAGGGGCCAATCCTTGATACCTGGCCGCCGACGGGTCATCGTCTCATTTTGGGAGACTCGGAGGAGGCCGAACCCATCGCGAAAACACTGCAGCGATTTGCGAGCGCCGCCTTTCGACGTCCGGTTTCAGTCGATGAATTGGAACCCTACCTCCAGCTCCACGACGCCGAGCTCACGAGCGGCGCGGACAGCACGGTGGCGCTGCGGACCGCCCTTTCTGCAATCCTCTGCGCGCCCGACTTCATCTACCTCAGAGAAAATCCAGGTTGGCTGACCTCGCACCAGCTTGCGAATCGACTTTCTTACTTCCTCAATCGCACTACGCCGGACGCTGCCCTTCGAGAGCAGGCCGACAGCGGGAAGCTTTCGAGTGATCCGGAACTGCTCCTGGCAGAATCGCGTCGGCTCATGCAATCGGGCGACTTTGATCGGTTCATCAATGACTTCACCGACGCTTGGCTCGATCTCAGGGAGATTGATTTTACCAACCCTGACGCATCGCTTTACCCCGAGTTCGATGCTTACCTTCAGCACTCGATGGTAGCCGAAACCCGAGCCTACTGGCGCGAACTGATCGAAGAAAACCTGCCGGTGACCTATCTGGTAAAGTCAGACTTTGCGATGCTGAACAAACGGCTCGGTCGCCATTACGGAATCCCCGCAGCCCGCAGTGCCGAAGTCGAGCGGGTCTCACTTCCAGCCGACAGTGTCCGGGGAGGTTTCATGGCTCAGGGTTCGGTCCTCAAGGTCACTGCCAATGGCAGCAACACTTCACCGGTGCTGCGTGGCGTCTGGATCAATGAGCGAATCCTCGGCAATCACCCCCATCCCCCGCCTGCGGGGACACCGGGAGTCGAGCCCGATATCCGAGGAGCGACGACGCTGCGAGAGCTACTCGCCCAGCATCGGGATTCGGAGTCTTGTCAGGCCTGTCACGAACTGATCGATCCCCCAGGCTTCGCCCTCGAGAGCTTCAATCCGATTGGCGGTTGGCGCACTTACTTCCGCAGCATGGGTCAAGGGGAACGCCCTGAGGGGCGCGCTCCGAACGGTCAGGGTCTCCGCTACAAAATCGGTCCAGATGTCGACGCCAGTGGCGTCCTGCTGAATGGCACTCCATTTGACGATTACATCAGCTTTCGCGAACTCATCGCCGATCAACCTGAGGCACTCGCCCGAAATTTAATCGTGAAGCTCCTCACCTTTTCGACGGGAAGAGAGATGGGCTTCTCTGACCGCCCTGAGATCAATCAACTGACTGCCAGGGCCAAGGCCGCCGATTATCGAATCGCGGACCTTTTTGAAATCGTGATCACCAGTAAGATATTTCGCAGGAAGTAGTGGGGGCCCGGGGCGCCGGAATTTAGAATTTAGTAGTCAGAATTTAGAATAGACAATGGAGTAGGCAGAAGTCACCGAATCTGCGGCGACTACGCCGCACACACTTCACTTTCAAACCTTCGCACCTTCGCACGCGCGTTAGCGCCTCAAAACTTTTTACATTTACCCTTTTACCTCTCACGCGCCCTCGGCGCCCCGTAATGAATACGCCTTACCTTTCCTCGAATCGCTCTCTCGATCGACGTCACTTCCTGCGGGGGCTGGGCGGCACTGCTATGGCGCTGCCTTTCCTCGAGGCGATGACTCCGAGTTTTGCCCGCGCCGCAGCGACCGAATCGCCCCAGCGGATGGTTGCGATGTGCGCGACCCTTGGGTTTCACACGCCCTACCTTTTCCCGAATCAGGAAGGTGCCGACTACGGACTCACTCCCTATCTCGAGCCGCTGCGCAATCAGAGAGACAAGTTTTCAGTCATTTCTGGCCTCTCTCACCCCAATCAGCAAGGCAACAATGGCCACGCCTCGAGTCTGACCTGGCTGACCTCAGCGCAGCGTCCAGGTCTCGCCGGATTCAAAAATACCATTTCTCTCGATCAGTACATTGCGGGTAAAATTGGTGCCGAGACGCGCTTTCCCAGCCTCGTCCTCTCAACCAATGGAGGGGGGTCCCT
>JBCCBR010000325.1:0-4653 GCA_039033935.1 Verrucomicrobiota bacterium | reverse complement strand
CGCCGATTGTGATTTGTGTGGTGTTGTTTTTTTCTTTTTTCATAGATTGAGAAGGTAGCATTGCCATTTCATGGCGCGGCCTCAATTCCTTCTCATTCTATCTGTTAGGTCCCTCATCCAACCCTCTTAAGCCAGACACTCAACCCTGTTGAATCACTTATCCCAGATCCACCGATGCGATTACAAAGCTGCCTTATTTCACTTCTCCTGCCAGCGAGCCTGGCCCAGGCCGAGCCATCCCCGACCGCTGGTCTGGTCCTCTCCAATCGACCAGTCCAGCTCGAGAAATGGGAAGAATCGATTGCCGAGTTCGAACACCGAGACGAGGAGACGCCGCCACCACAGAATCCGATTCTCTTTGTGGGCAGCTCCAGTATCCGGCTCTGGGATCTCAAAGACGACTTTCCCGATCTCGTGACGGTGAACAACGGCTTCGGCGGATCGACTCTGGCAGATTCGATTCACTTTTTCGAACGGCACATCGCTCCCTACCAGCCGAGCGCGGTCGTCCTCTACGCGGGTGACAACGATATCGCGAAGGGTCTCTCACCAATCGAAGTCCTCGCCGATTTTGTGACGCTGTCGGTCTTGATCGAGCGGGCACTGCCCGACACGCCAGTCGTCTTCATCGCGATCAAGCCCAGCGTGAAGCGGTGGGATATGTGGCCAGCAATGGCGAGCGCGAACCAGCTCATCGGCGATCATTGCCGGCAGGCCCCGAATCTCTACTTCGCCGACATCGCGGCTGAAATGTTAGCCGATGTCGAAGCAAGCCCACCCGATCTTAAATGGTTCGTCGAGGATGGCCTCCACCTCTCCGACTGGGGCTATGACCAGTGGGCTGAAACGATTGGTGCGGCTCTCGACGCGGCGTCATCTTCCGATTGATGCGACAGGACTGCGAAAAGAACCGAAGAGCCGAGGCTCTGACTCGTTCTAGAAAAGTATTAGCTCACGCGTCCTCGTCTCGTCGGCTCCTTGCCGAAGACGAAGCTCAGTGATATATTTTAGATTTGTTAACTTTCCTATGAGTGAATCGAGATCCGAGATCAGGTGGGTGCTGGGGCTGGCGATTCTCCTCGCACTAGGCCCGAAGTGCCTCGCTGCTGATTACATCCCGGTCTTCGCGAAGGTGCCGGAGCCACGGCGCGAAATGCGGGCTGCCTGGGTCGCGACGGTTCACAACATCGACTGGCCCTCAAAACCTGGACTGAGTGGCTCTCAGCAAAGGGCCGAATTGACTGAGCTGCTCAACGTCGCTGCCGAGACCGGTCTCAACGCCGTGATCCTCCAGGTCCGGACCGAGTGCGACGCGCTTTATCCCTCGAAAATCGAACCGTGGTCCTTCTGGCTCTCGGGTCAAATGGGACGCGCCCCGTCGGACGGCTACGACCCCCTCGCCTTCGCGATTCAGGAAGCCCATCGCCGCGGCATCGAGCTGCATGCCTGGTTCAATCCCTTCCGCTCCAGCGCGACCTCTCGCTCGACCAAGTCTCGAGACCACATCAGCCGGACCCACAGCTCCCTGATGCTCCCGGCAGATTCGATGGTCTTTGCGAATCCGGCATCCGACTACTCGCAGCAGCGGGCTCTCGCTGTGATCAAAGATGTCGTTTCCCGATACGCGATCGATGGAGTCCACCTCGATGATTATTTTTATCCCTACCCCAAAGCGGTCAATGGGAGGCGGGTCGAGACTTTCAACGACTCAAAATTTTATCAGGCCTACCGATCCGGAGGCGGGCAGCTCGACGCCCGCTCGTGGCGACGCTCGGAGATGGACAGCTTCATTCGAGATCTCTACGGGACCGTTAAGTCGACCAAGCGCCACGTCGATGTCGGGATCAGCCCCTTCGGCATCTGGAGGCCGGGCGTCCCCCGCACGATTGAGGCCGGTGTCGACGCCTACGAGCACCTCGCCGCCGACTCGCGCAAGTGGCTCCGTGAGGGCTGGCTCGACTATTTCTCACCGCAGCTTTACTGGCGCATTTCTCCTGCGAAGCAAAGCTTCACCACGCTTTACAACTGGTGGTCAGGCGAGAATGTCAAAAAGCGCCACTTCTTCCCGGGGATCGCCTCAAGCCGGGTCATGAGCTCAACCGACCGGGGACGACCCGCCTCGGAAATGACGAATCAGATCGAGGTCACGCGCAAAAGACCCTCCCCCCTCGGAGCTGGCCACCTCCACTGGAGCATCGACGCGATTCTGACCAATCAGGGTGGCCTGCGCGACAGACTCCGCTCAACCTACGCCGAAGTCGCGATCCCACCCGCCTCGCCCTGGCTTGGCAGTGCCGCCCCGAGCCCCGCCTATGTCGCAGTGGAGCCCGGGGAGAACGGAGGAACGATGCTCTACTTCAAAGAGACCTCCGACGCTCAGTGGCGACTGATTCAAGTCCGGGAAGGGCGCAAGTGGACGACGCTGCGCCTCCTCCCGGCGAGCATCGAAGGCTTTCCGCTGAAAAATACCCCCGACCAAATCTCAGTCCGACACGTCAGCGCAACAGGCATGCTCTCGGTTCCGACGGTTTTTAAAAAGCGGTGAGGGCGGCTGATTGGGCGTTGAATCGTCTACGCCCTAGCCTTTAGTTAGCGACGAAATGGCTGGTTCCAAAGCGCGATCGACCCCCCGCCTTGCTCCGCGAGCAATCCTCTGCCTGCTCGGGGGTGCGCTTCTGGTGCTGACTGCCTGCACCGACAGCGGGCTCGAGCAGCGAGTCGATCGGCTCGAGGCGGAGCTTCGCGAGGTCCGCTCCGACACGCGCGATCAAGTCCGGGACCTGACCGGTCGCGTCATTTCAGCGGAGACTACGGTCGGGATCGATCCTGACAGCGAGCCCATCACCGACCGTTTCACAAGACTAGAGGCCACCGTTGGCGAGTGGATGACGAACCAGACCGAGACCGGGCAGCAAGTCTACCTGCGCCCCAATCTTCCGGGCCATGCGCCCCTCGCGACCGATCATGGCACCTTTCTCGCGCGGCTCGAGGATATCGACCTCAACCCGAGCGGTGAGCGCGGTTTTCTGGTCCATCTCAGCATCGGTAATCCGCACGCACTTACCATCGAGCAATTCTCACTGGTAGGTGACTACGGCGGGGCCATGCCTCAGCTTCCCGAGGGCGAAAATTACTCCCTCGAAAACGAGCGCATCCGCGAATGGCAGCGTGGGCTAACGCCGTTTGAAGTGCGCGTCAGTGAACCGCTCGCAGCCTTTGCCTGGACCTCATTCGACATCGTGCTGCCTGCCGCGACGCGCCAGGATCTCGAGCTGATCCGGTTTTCGATGACCGTTGAAAACGCGAGGCTCAATCGTGAAACGATCGGAGCCGGCGCGGGAGAGGACTACTCCCACATCCGGGTCGACTCGCAGGGTGCCGCCGTCCTCAAAACTGATTACGGAGCCTTTCTCGTCACCGTTCAGAATTCCGAGGCGACCGACAACGGGACCCGTCTCTACATCGAAATCGGCAATCCCTACGGCTTCAAGATCAATCAATGCCGCTTTGTCGGCGAATTCGGGCCGGAAGTGCCGACCCGTGACCCCGGCGATACCCAGGACAGCTACGCCCAAAAGGTAAGCGCCTGGTCGCAGAGTCTGCGATCTTTCGAGGCCGGTGTTAGCGAACAGATTGCGAACTTCCGGTGGAATCGAGCCACCCTTCTGATTCCCGGTCCACCCGAAGAGGTGAAGTTCCTCCGCGCCCAACTTCGGGTCGAAGACATCACCCTCCCGGCAGCGATTGAACGGTAAATCGTCTGTGGGATTGTTCTCCCTAAGGAGCATGGGTTTTCCTACCCCGCGAGGCCCGGAACGCAGGCGTCTGGCCTGCGGTAGATCTCCGAGAAGCACTCAGCCCAGCCTCAATTTCGGGCAAAGTCGGTGTTCCGGGGATGGATGGAAGCACTCTCCAGAGGCTCTGCGGAACAGCCGGGGACGGCTATTCTCCGGGGCTTTGGCTTCGAGCAAGGGCAAGGACGCGTAGTCTGGCTCTCCTCAGAAGACGTCGCCCAATTTGCTCGGATCTGGAGACTCCCACTCAATCCACAACCCGAACCCGAACCCGAGCTTTGCGCCTTTGCGCCTTCGCGTGCGGCTCTCCCGAAGCCCCTGCCCCCAACGGTCTTATCGGTAAGCAAATCTGCCAGCACCCTCGCTTACCAGATAAGGTTTTCCAACCACTCTCTCACCCAGCGGCGCTCTCAGGCTGCTCCTTAGATGGTTGACCGCTCGAAGACCAGATCCAGCGGATCCCGCTTTTGATGTCTTCGAGGATCAGGTAATTAATCGGCACGAGGAAGAGCGTGATGAGCGTCGCAAAGACGATCCCGTAACCGAGGCTGACCGCCATCGGAATCAGAAACTGTGCCTGGGTCGCTTCCATCCGGATGAGGGGGAATAGCCCGGCGAAGGTTGTCAGGGAAGTCAGGGTGATCGCCCGGAAGCGGGCTGCTCCCGCTGAGCTGACCGCTTTGAATAGGCCAACACCCGATCTTCGCTGACGATTGATGTAGTCGACCAGGACAAGACTGTCATTCACGACGACACCGGTGAGAGCCAGCATGCCGAAGAAACTGAGCATGCTCAGAGGCATCCCGGTGGTCCCCTGTTTCAGCACATCTTCAATGAAATGCCCCCCGACCGCGCCGAT
>JBCCBR010000324.1:0-4662 GCA_039033935.1 Verrucomicrobiota bacterium | reverse complement strand
GACTTGCGGACATCGGCGTTAAGAAATTCCTTATTGCGAGCGCGGTTCGCTCGATCATGGCGCAGCGACTCGTCCGAAAAATTTGCCCCGATTGTGAGATCGATTCCGAGCTGTCGGAGAAGGACATCCGGGCGCTCCGGTTAACTCCAGAGCAGCTCAGTGGGGCCTCGCTCCGAGTTGGCGACGGCTGTCGGACCTGCCGGATGACTGGCTACAAGGGGCGGATGGGTCTCTTCGAAATTTTTAACATTGCCGAGGAGGTCCGTCTCCTCATCAACGGCGACGAGTCTACCACCGGACTTCGCAAACGCGCCCGAGAGCTGGGCATGCGGACGCTCCGTGAGGATGGCGTGCGAAAGGTGCTCGCCGGACAGACAACCTCGTCGGAAGTGGTCCGGGTGACCATGGCAGATTCCGATTAATGACTCGACCGATTTTTCTTTATCCATGTTTGTAGACAGCGTAATTGACCTACTCATCTCAAGAGGGCTCATCGATGAGTCTCAGCGAGATGACTACATCGCGGCGGGAGAGGGCAGCGAAGTTGACATCACCGAGGCAGTCGAGCAGTGGGGAATCCTTGAGAGGTCCCAGGTCTTTCAGCTGATCGCGCAGGATATCGGGGGCGAATTTTACGACCTGACCGATTTCGAGCCGGCCCAGCAGGTCTTGATGTCTGTGCCTGGAGGAACTGCAAAACTTTACGAAGCCTTCCCGATTCAGTTTCTCGATCAGGGGCTCCAAGTCGCGTTGGTCAATCCGCTCGATCCGCAAAACCTGGAGGAACTTGGTTTTTCCCTAAACCAGACAATCGTCCCGGCAGTGGCACCTCCCGAGCAGATTGAGGCCCTCATCCAGAAATACTATTACGGAGCCGCAGGTGGCGAGGCTGATGGAGGCGGTGGCCCGGGCGGTGGTGGACAAAGCGATGCTCTCGCTGCGATTCAAAACGAAATCGCCGCTCTCTCAGCTGACGATGCGGAAGAGGAGTCCAACTCGGCACCGATCATTCGCTATGTCGACCTGGTTCTCTATCAGGCGATCAAAGAGAAAGCGTCTGACATTCACTTCGAGCCTTTTGAGGGAGACTTCAAAATCCGTTATCGGGTCGACGGGGCGCTCTATGAGATGGCGCCACCTCCACAGCACCTGAAGCAGGCGATCATTTCTCGAATCAAAGTGATGTCGAATCTCAACATTGCCGAGACTCGATTGCCGCAGGATGGCAGGATCACTAAAGAAGTGAACGAGGCTCCCATCGACATGCGTGTCTCGACTTTGCCGACCGCCTTCGGGGAAAGTGTCGTGCTCCGGGTTCTCGATCGAGGAAATGTTAATCTCGACCTCGACGCGCTCAATCTTCCGACCTCCATTTCGGAATACATCATGGAGACGATTGAGAAGCCCAATGGCATCTTTATCTGCACGGGGCCGACGGGTGCGGGAAAAACCACGACTCTTTATGCTTGTCTCCGCCAAGTCAACACGATCGACTCGAAGCTGCTCACAGCTGAGGACCCGGTCGAGTACGATATCGACGGAATTCTCCAGGTACCGGTGCAGGAAGGTATTGGTTTGACTTTTGGCCGAGTTTTGAGGGCTTTCCTCCGTCAGGATCCCGACCGCATCCTCGTTGGTGAGATGCGGGATCTTGAGACCGCCCAGATTGCGATTCAGGCTTCACTGACGGGTCACCTCGTGCTCAGCACCCTGCACACCAACGATGCTCCTGGGGCGGTCACTCGTCTGATCGATATGGGTTGTGAGCCCTTCCTCGTCGCGGCAACGCTTGAGGGTATTCTCGGCCAGCGTCTTCTCCGACGGATTTGCTCGGAGTGTCGGGTCGCCTACAAGCCGACTGCGGCAGTGCTTGCCCAACTTGGCGTTGGAGAGTCAGAAGTCGGGGAGCGGGAGTTCTACACCGGCCAGGGCTGCGATGCCTGCAACGACACCGGCTATCGCGGACGTCAGGGTCTATTTGAGTTGCTCGATATGAATGATCCGGTGCGCGAGCTGATCGCTTCGAGGGCGGCGACTGTGGTCCTCAAACAGAAGGCCCGCGAGATGGGCATGAAGACGCTTCGCGAGGATGGCCTCCGCAATATCTTCGAAGGCATCACTACGATTGAAGAGGTGCTTAAATACACTTGATCCTTTCCAGACTGATTTTACTCAAAACCCAACCATCCTGACTAGAAAGCGCCCCCGTGCAGACAACACGCTTTCTGCTCGACTTCTTATCCTGAAAAATCCTATCCTGACCTCAAAAGGTATCGGAATACAGACGACAACACATGGCAACATTCGAATATATCGCACTCGACGCTAAGGGCTCGGAGACGACCGGTTCCATTTCTGCAAAAGACGAGGCTGATGCCAGTCAGCAACTCCGCGGAAGTGGTCTCTATCCCACCCAACTCGCTGCCGCCGGGAAGGGAGGCGTTTCCGGCTCAGCCAAACGCAAGGCGAAGAAAGGCCAGTCTGCGCGCAAAAAAGCCCGCGGGGGTCGTGGTGGACGCGTCAGCGGCAAAGTCATGATGATCTTCACGCGCCAGCTCGCTACGCTCGTAGATGCGGGACTGCCTCTGCTGCGAGGCCTCTCGGTGCTGGGTAAGCAGGAAAAGAATCGCAACATGGCGAGCACGATCAACCACCTCGCCGATTCTGTCGCGGGGGGGGCTACCTTCTCGGAAAGCCTCGGCCAGCATCCTAGAGTTTTCGACAAGCTCTACGTCAACATGGTCAAAGCGGGTGAGCTCGGTGGTGTCCTCGAGCTCGTCCTGCAGCGCCTCGCGGAGTATCAGGAGAAAGCCCAGAAGCTGAAAAACAAAATCGTCTCCGCGATGGTCTACCCGATCATCGTTATCATCATTGCCGTCGGTATCGTGGTATTCCTAATGGCGTTTATCGTTCCGCGTTTCGAACTTATTTTCGCGGAGATGCTCGGTGATAAACCTCTCCCTGCGATCACCCAATATGTAATCGGGGTGAGCCGATTTGTGCAGTCCAAGTTCATCTTCATCATCCTCGGCCTTGCCGTGCTGTTTGCTGGCTGGAAGTTTTTCGCGATGACGAAAGGCGGTCGCAAAGTGATCGATCAGTGGAAGCTGCGGATTCCTGTCTTTGGACCGGTTCAGCTCAAAAGCGCGATTTCACGATTCACCCGGACCTTGGGGACACTGGTGACTTCTGGTGTTCCAATTCTTCAGGCGCTCAACATCACTCGCGAGACCGCTGGTAATGTCATCGTTTCAAATGCGATCGACAAAGTCCACGAAGCGGTTCGCGAGGGTGAGTCCGTCGTCGCTCCGTTAGAGGCCAGTAAAATTTTCCCTCCGATGGTGATCAGTATGGTCGACGTCGGTGAAGAGACCGGTCAGCTCCCTGACATGTTGTTGAAGATTGCTGACGTTTATGATGACGAGGTCGACAATGCTGTCGATGCGATGACGTCGTTGATCGAGCCGATCATGATCGTCGCGCTAGCTCTCATTGTCGGCACCATCGTGGTCGCTCTGTTCATGCCGATGATCACGATCATCAGCGAAATGAACACTGGTTGATTCAGGGACCAGCACTCAGGCCCCTCAGGCCATCTTCGGTTTGCGATGCGGCGGCGGTTTAGCTGCCGCATCGATCAAGCCAGCTGTGACCGGTGGGCACCTACTGCAGCTTGTGACCCAGCCAGCATTCCTTTGACGGAAGAGCTACTCCTGTTCAGGGAATTTTGAGGAGTAGACCGGGGCGGAACGTTTCGGCATCTTCGATCCCATTCAGTTGGAAGAGGCGATCTTGTTCGATCCCGTAGAGCTTCAGTAGAAACGCCAACGTTTCGCCTGGGACGACGCGGTGGATGAACCATTCGTTTTTCGGAATGGGAGCAGACAAGCGCGCGAAGTGGCCTTCTTGAGTGTTGTCCAAATGGCGCGTTCTGGAATTGAGTGGCGCTGAGATGGGGGAGTCATCGAGCGCATCGATTCCCAGTAAGGGAAAGGCGGCGGAACACGCCAGACAAGTCATCCAAACTTTGAGCATTGTTCATATTAGTTTGTTTTTCTATATTTTCAATAGATCTGAATCAATTCGGCGGCGCTAAGCCGAGTCGTTCGGAAAAACGCCTCCGTGTGAATCAAACCGTCATTGTGCCCAGAAGCTCTCGATGGTGACTTGGGTGATTTTCCGGGTGCTTTCTGGGGAAAAATCTGCTCATCATGAGCTATGGAACGAGCGAACCGTTGCCTCCCGTGGTTGGGGCTGATCTCATTTGGGGCCTTCTTCGTTGCCGGGGCGAGCGTGGAACTTCCGGCGAGTCCTCTTTCGGTCCAACGCGAGACAGATCTTTGTCAGGGCATTCGGAATAGTGGGGCCGAGAGCGCGAGCAATAACAAGTATGAGCTACTGCCTCAAAGCTCGGAGCCAGCACCGAGGGGATTTCTACCCACTCCAAGTTCCCCACCGTCAGGTGGTTTGCAAAGGCCCAGTGGTCCTTTGCCGGGCCAGGTTGTCAATCCGCCCTCTCCGAGCCCTCACCAGCGAGGACCAAGACTGATGGTAACCTACACCGGAGACGATGGCCTCAACGTTCGTGATAGCCTAGTTCTCGACTCGGATGGAAACCTCCACGGGGCGATCTACCAACAGACTGGGATTCCCCTTTATCAG
>JBCCBR010000323.1:0-4669 GCA_039033935.1 Verrucomicrobiota bacterium | reverse complement strand
GAGGTTTTCTTTGATGAGGGAGATGGCTTGTGATGATCTCGAGGGTAGTGCCGGACATGATGTTCTGATCGATCACCTCCAGGGTCACGATTTTTTTGATGTCGAAGTCTGGCCGAAAGCTCGATTTGAGATCCTAACGACGACCCATCTTGGCGATGGAGAGGACGGCAGCCTGAATTTAGGGATCGAAGGAAACCTGGAAATGAAAGGACAGAGCCACCCGATCAAGTTTGAGGCGGCAGCGGGACTTACCCCGGACGGGCGACCTGCGGCGCAGGCAACTCTTTCGATCGATCGGACGCGCTGGGGCGTGATCTACGGTTCTGGCCGATTTTTTGCGCGCCTCGCCGGGCACCTCGTGAACGATCAGATTGACCTCGAGCTAAAAGTGGTCGTTTGATAAGGCCGATGTCGACCCTGCTGATCTTTGCTCATCCCGCCTACGAAAAGTCGGAAGCAAACCGCACCCTCCGTGAGAGTCTGCCAGCCGAAGTCGCTGGACTCACGGTTTGCGATCTCTATGAGCGATATCCTCACTTCGAGATCGAGGTGAGTGTCGAGAAAGAGCTGTTGGCAAATCATGAGCGGATCGTCTGGCAGCATCCGCTCTACTGGTATTCGGTGCCGTCTCTTCTCAAGGAATGGATTGACCTCGTGCTTGAGTATGGCTGGGCCTATGGGGAGGGCGGAGATGCTCTGGTTGGCAAGACGGTGCAGTCAGTGATCACAGCCGGGGGCAGCGAATCGGCCTACGGCCCGGATGGGCACAACCGCTACCCGGTGACAGAATTTCTCCGGCCGCTCGAGCAAACAGCGAGGCTCTGTGGGATGGTATACGCCGAGCCGCTGGTTTATTTCAAAAGCCATTGCCTCGACGCGACGCGTTGTCCCGACTCGATCGCTGCCTACCACAAAGCTCTCGGGATTTAAATCGGCTAAACCATGTCGCACCAAGCGCTTTTTCTATCGGCACTCGTCTACCTGCTTGCCGCTGTTATCAGCGTGCCAGTTGCCAAAAAGCTGGGGCTTTCCTCGGTGCTCGGGTATCTCGTCGCAGGAGTGATCATCGGCCCATTTTGCTTCAAGCTGGTCGGGGAAGAGGGTGCCGATGTCATGCACTTCGCCGAGTTCGGGGTGGTGCTGATGCTGTTTTTGGTCGGGCTCGAGTTGAGGCCATCGCTTCTCTGGAAATTGCGCGGACCCATTCTCGGACTTGGGGGAGCTCAGGTCATCGTCACCGCAGTCCTGATTGCTGGCATCGCGGTGCTTTGCGGACTGGCCTGGCAAATGGCAATCGGTGTGGGGATGGCACTGGCGCTCTCTTCAACCGCCATCGTCTTGCAAACCCTCCAGGAAAAAGGTCTCATGGAGACGACCGGAGGGCAGAGTTCTTTTTCCGTATTGCTCTTTCAGGATATTGCGGTGATTCCAATGCTCGCAGTGATGCCGCTGCTCGCCACCGTGAGAGAGACAGATCAGGGGCATGGCGATCATGGAAGCGATCACCATGGCACCGAGGAGCTCGCCTTTACCAATTGGATTTCAGAGCAACCCGGATGGGTCACTACAGTGTTAGTTTTGGCAACAGTCGCTGCGGTGATCATCGGGGGGCGGTATTTGTTCCAGCCGATTCTCACGATCGTTGCCAAGACTCGTGTCAGAGAGGTCTTCGTCGCCTTGGCGCTAGTGCTGGTCATTGGTGTCGCGCTGTGGATGAGCCTCCTCGGAGTCTCTCCAGCTCTGGGTGCTTTTCTTGCCGGAGTCGTCCTCGCCGAAAGTGAGTATCGGCACGAGCTGGAGTCGGATATCGAGCCTTTCAAAGGGATTCTGTTAGGGGTGTTCTTCATTTCAGTCGGGGCTTCGATCGACTTCCGACTCATTTTGTCCCAGCCGGGAACGATTCTCGCAATCGTCGCAGGGCTCATGGTCTTGAAGGCGGCAGTGATTTTTGCGATCGGGCACTGGGGAAAGCTGGGGTTTGATCAGCGAACCTTCTTTGCGCTGGCTCTTGCTCAGGGAGGTGAGTTTGCCTTTGTCCTGCTCGGTTTTGGACTGACCAAAGGGGTATTCACCAACGAGGTCAGTCAGGTGCTGGTTGCATCTGTGGCACTCTCAATGGCGGTGACACCGCTCGTGTTTCTGATTGAGGAACGAGTGATCCGTCCACGACTTGGAACTCGCGCAGCGCCAGAGCGGAAACCCGACGACATCGAGAAACGATCAGAAGTGATCCTGGCTGGCTTCGGGCGATTCGGTAATTTCGTGGGTCGTTTGCTCCAGTCACAAAACGTTCCAGTGACGGTGATCGACCACGACGCTGATCACATCGACTTTCTCCGCGAGATCGGAGTCGAGGCCTACTATGGTGACGCCTCGCGTCATGAGCTCCTTGAAGCGGCGGGTGCAGAACAGGCCAAGTTGCTCATCGTCACTCTCGAAGCAGAGGAAAAGGTTAATGAAATTGTGGCGATGGCTCGGCGTCGTTTTCCCCATCTCAGGATCCTGACTCGGGCGGCTTCAAGGCAGCATCTCTACGAGCTGATTGAGGAGCAGGTAGACGTTGCGATTCACCAGCACGCCGGGAGCGCCAGCGAGCTCGGCGAGAGTGCGCTTGAGATGATTGGATTCAGGCGGCATCAGGCAGCGCGAGCAGCGCGACTTTTTCGGAAGCACGATTGGGAGGCTACCGTGGATCTGGCGGGAGAGCATCGTGACCGGAGTCGCTACATCGATAAAGTGCGCGAAAGGCTGGCCACACTCCGAGACCTGTCGGACCACGAGGCCGAAGTCGAACGTGGTGATATGACCCATGCCTGGGATACTACAGCCCTCCGAGCCGCGACATCTGGTGCGGAGGATCTCGAAGGCAAGGCCGCTGAGTAGCCCGAACCGCAGTCTCCTAAGGGAGATTCAAAATCCTCAGAATTTCATCAAAGCCAGCCTCACCTCGAAAAGCGCCATGTCCCTCCGGGACGATTTTCTCTGAATCGGCAAAATCGAGATGACTGCTCCAGTAGGAGACAAAGCCATCGTGACTTTCTTCGATCGGCCCTTCTTTACCGCGGTCACCAATGATGGTGTGAACCGATACCGGGTGGCTCAGAGGAAGATCCGCCAGAATTTTTAGAGTCGGCTGTGATGGTGACAATGCATGCACGCTATCGAGCTTGCCCTGACCGAGCTCGGCGTAGAGCGGTGTGAAAGCACCAGGGTTTTTCGCCGAAATCGTTGCGTAGAATTCGGTAAATTGAACAGGAGGTTTCACGAGGACGCGCCCTATCTTACCGATCGTGTTGTCAGCGTAGTCGCTACCACGGTGGGGCACCGCCACGAAAATGATCCGTCGAACATGCCGTTCCGGTTCCCAGAAGAAAGCATTCTGGAGAGACGATCGCTCATCATCGGTGAGATCAAGAGACTCGATCGGTCGAGTGAATGCAACATCCCAGAAAGCATCACCGGGCCGGGAGATCAGCCTTCTCCCGACGATACCGCCCATGCTGTGAGTTAAGACACTCGTCCGACGCATCGCGAGATCGTTTTGATCGGGGTCGAATTCCCGCCGGACTTCGTGGAGCTTCTCTTGCAGGATTCGGCCCGAGTAGAGCGCCGGAGCTGAGGTGTTGTAGAGGAAGTGCCAGATTTGGTAGCGGCTCCGGATCGACGGCTCAGCCCAGAGGCAGTTGCTCAACTCAGCCCAGGTCAGGGGCGTGTCAATCAAGCCATGGATCATCAGCAGCGGTTCTTTATCGGGATCGTAGGGCTCGAGTAGGTAGAGCTCGGGAGCCCGCGTCGGCATTTTCCTAAAGGCCTCTCTTAAGGCAGACTTTTCGAGCTGCTGAGCTTTCTTCGTGAGAATCGCCCACGAGACCGTGAAATCAGCTGCGAGCGGCTTTTTCGTGCCGCCGACCCGGACCATTTCGTTTGAGAGAGGGGAGAGCAGACGGATTTCAAGGACTCGGTTGGCTTGCCATTCGGCCACAGCAGTGACCGGAAAGGTGATCACTTCCGGCGGGAAATGGTATTCGAGAGGATCGCGCTCCAGGTTGTCGCGTTCGGCTCCAAGCGGGGCTCCGATCCCTTCGCGGGGGTGATGGGTGTGCTTGCGGAGTGGAACGATTGAAGCGGGACGGTAGCGGTCGAAATAATCGATCGAAAAGCTGTCGGGAAGGCGGCCTGGCAGGAACTTCACCGAGATGGTTTCGCCACCATACTCAATCGTCCCGGAAGATTTCCCCGGGTGGTTTTTTCGCCATTGGGAGATAAACCAGCCAAGAGACTCGGCCGATTCGGGGAGATTGGGTGTCTGCAGATCGGCAAGAATTTCCGACTCGGATGGAGGCGGGAGCAGATTTCGGAAAAACCGATTCCCCTGCGAGGTATCCTCGGCCCTCGACCCGTGTCCGGTCGCGGTCAGAAAGAAACCTATGACGAAGGCAAGCTTGCTGAGAGGTCGAAAATTCATCGAGGTTCGGCTTTCCGGAAGGGATTGTTCTTTACATGGTTAACCCACGCCAAGCAAGTCGAGCCAACGAGACCTTGTCACAAGGTAGGGTCGATCCGTCCCGGTCGACCGCTGACCCCGGAGCTGCAAAAAAGTCGTGGCACCGGCTGTTTTTCTAACATTAGTTTTAGTCTCAGAGGTAAAGTTTTTGCATGCAAATCGGAG
>JBCCBR010000322.1:0-4670 GCA_039033935.1 Verrucomicrobiota bacterium | reverse complement strand
CTATTGAGTCCTCGACCTAACCCTATTGAGTCCTCGACCTAACCCTATTGAGTCCTCGACCTAACCCTATTGAGTCCTCGACCTAACCCTATTGAGTCTTCGACCTAACCCTATTGAGTCTTCGACCTAACCCTGTTTGATACAGATGAACATTAAAACAGACCCGATTGATCAATGGATCTCAGCCGAAACCCGGCGTCAGTTTTTTGGGAAAACTGCAAAAGGTCTCGGCACGGTCGCGCTGGCGTCTTTGCTCGGCCGTGAGCGGGGCCGGGCGGCCAACTCATTCAACGGCACCATGCCGGGCGAGGCGATGCATTTCGCGCCGAAGGCGAAACGGGTCATCTACCTCTTCATGTCGGGGGCGCCATCTCAGCTCGACACGTTTGACTACAAGCCGGGGCTGCAAAGCCGATTCGACGAGGACCTGCCCCCCTCTGTCCGCGGAGAACAACGGCTCACGGCGATGACGGCGTCGCAGGCTCGTTTTCCAATCGCTCCCAGCAAATTCGCCTTCAACCAACACGGAGAATCGGGACGTTGGGTTAGTGAGCTGCTCCCGAAGACTGCTTCGATGTCAGATGACATCACCTGCATTCACTCGATGTGGACCGAGGCGATCAATCACGATCCGGCGATCAACTACATCCAGACCGGTAACCAGATTCCCGGTCGACCCAGCATGGGAGCTTGGATCAGTTACGGGCTCGGCAGCATGAATCGGAATTTGCCTGACTTTGTCGTGCTGAACTGCGAGCCGCGTGGGCAGGCTCTTTACGAGCGCCTCTGGGGCAGCGGCTTTTTGCCGTCGAAGCACTCCGGGGTCGCGTTTCGTTCGCAGGGTGATCCGGTTCTCTATCTTTCAAATCCGGATGGGATCGATCCCTCTCTCCGTCGCGCCATGCTCGACAAGCTCAGCAACATGAATCAGCGGATTCACAGCGAGATCGGTGATCCCGAAACTCAGGCGCGGATTGCTCAGTATGAGATGGCCTTCCGAATGCAGTCGAGTGTCCCGGGGCTGGCCGATATCACGGAAGAGCCTCAACACATTCTCGACCTTTATGGAAAAGATGCGACCAAGCCGGGCACCTTTGCCTACAACTGTCTGATGGCCCGTCGCATGGCTGAACGCGACGTGCGGTTCGTCCAGATTTTTCATCGCGGCTGGGATCAGCACCGCAATCTCCCCAAGGACATCACTCGTCAGACAGGGGAGATCGACCAAGCTTCCTGGGCGCTCGTGCAAGACCTCAAGCAACGTGGACTTCTCGAAGATACCCTCGTCATTTGGGGTGGGGAGTTTGGCCGCACGGTCTACTGCCAGGGTACGTTGACGCAGGATAACTACGGGCGAGATCACCATCCTCGTTGTTTCACGACCTGGATGGCTGGAGGTGGAATTAAGCCAGGGATGTCCTACGGCGAGACGGATGAATTCAGCTACAATGTTGTAAGAGACCCGGTTCACATCCGTGATCTCAATGCAACTGTGCTACACCAGCTCGGGATCGACTACCAGCGCTTCAGTGTTAAGCACATGGGGCTTGATCAGCGCCTCACCGGCGTCGAGCCAGCTCGCATTCTCAAAGACCTGATTGCCTAGGCCTCACTTCCCGAGGGGAATGGAAAAAACAGTCACGCGGACTTCTGACGGAGCAGCGTCGAGAATGATTTTCTCGGCCTCGTCGAGGTTGGCCTCTTCGGTAACATCGACATAGGTTTTGCCGATCGAGACTCGCTCGACCAGAAAACGGACTGCTTCATCTGAGTCAATCTGTCCATTTTCGTCTTTGTCGATCAGGTAAAACTGAGCGTCGCGCTCACGTGCGTCTTCATTCGCTGCTCGCCATTCCTCTTCGGAGATTCGCTTGTCGTCGTTGAGGTCGTAGATCTTGAGTTGCTCGCGGTGCGATTGCAGAAAACGCTCCCGCTGGCTCAGCACGCCGTCCTCATTTTGATCGGCCGCCTCGAGGTCGACTGAGACAGTGGACTCTTCGACACCGAGCCCAAGTTCTTTAGTCATCGACTTTTCGATTTCGTCAATTTCTTCCTCGCTCAAAAGCAAGGCTTCGCGATCCTGCCCATTCATTTCAGCTGTTTCTGCCGAGGCTTCTGCTTCGCTGCCGCTGAGAATCGATTCGGTCGCAGCGACTGCCTCGGCATCGGGCGCTCCTTCATCGGATTCGACCGCCTCGTCCTCTGACTCGGAAACGACTTCGGCGACCGGGATTGGTTTCGATGTTTCAGTCGACTCCGCTTCTTCTTCTTCTCCCGTGGCGGAGAGGTGGGGGAAAAGTATCCAGAGGCAAAAAGCAGCGATCAATGTCTCTCTCATATCCCTCCTTTTGACGTCGAAAAGCGACCCGAAGCACAGAATCGGGATGGTGCAGCCGACTCTACCATCTAACAGATCGACATCATAGATTGGTTTGGCGTCTTGGCTTGCCTCGGTAGACGGGTTGTGATGGTGAACGATCTCGGTTTGTCCCGAAGTAGGGATGCTGAGATCATTTCTTTTTCCCGGAATCCGGTTTTGCGGGAGGCGGAGGACTGGTTGTAGAATCGAACCAGATGGTTCGGTCTTTCAATCTCCTTTTCGCTCTGGCAGGATTCAGCGTAGGCTTTGGTTTTGCCGAAGAGAGTCATCAGTCAGCACCTGACGCTGCTCTCGTTGCGAAGGGCGATTTCATGACCCTCTTCGATGGTGAAAATCTCGGTGACTGGGAGTCGATTGAATTTGGTGGAGAAGGCGACGTTCACGTTTCCTTCGATGGGGCGCTCACTCTCGAGAACGGCGCTCGCTTAACCGGCGTTGTCTGGAAAGGGGACATCGATACTCTTCCCCAGAGCAATTACGAGATCACTCTCGAAGCCAAAAAGCATTATGGTGATGATTTCTTCTGTGGACTCACTTTTCCGGTCGGCGAAAGTTTTGCTACGCTGATCTGTGGTGGATGGGGCGGTGGTGTGGTCGGTCTTTCCAGCATTGATCGAAAGGATGCCTCTCTCAATGAGACGAGTCAGGACCGGTCATTCGAGTTGGAGCAGTGGTATGCGATCCGTATCCGGGTGACAGACGAAAAGCTGAGTGCCTGGATTGACGGCGAGCCAGTATTTGAAGTTGATACCACCGGCAAAGAGATCAGTCTGCGACCGGGGCAAATAGAGCTTTGCACCCCTCTCGGCCTCGCAAACTACCGAACACGCTCAGCGTTTCGAAACATCAAGTTGCAGCGCATCGATCAGCAGCACGCCGATTAGTGAAGGCTGCGAGGGAAACGTCTCAGCACGGTGAGGAGTCTGAAGTCCATCCGTTGGGTGAGGAACTTCTTCGTCCTTGCTCTTCTGATTCATCTCGAGTGGTGGCGGCTCCATCCGGTTTCATCTACTCTGGCTCAATTCGCTGGGTGTTATGAATCGGACGCTTTAATCTTGTCAGATGAATTGGGGTCGTGTGGACTTTGAGTGAAACGGCGCTCGTTTGCCCGTTTGTCTGAAAGTAAACAATCCAATCACAACATGGCGCTCGCAAAAGTAATCGAAGTAATCGCGGAGGGAAACACCGTGGAGAACGCAATCAAGAATGCTGCCTCGGAAGCTTCCAAGTCTCTCCGGAACGTGAAGCACGTCAACGTCGACAATATTCAGGGAATCGTTGAAGACGGGATCGTGACCAATTTTCGGGTAAATGCGAAAGTGACTTTCGTGCTCGACGAATAGAGTCTGCTCCGGACCCGAATAAAAATCGACCCGCGGCCCAGATCGGGCCACGGGCTTTTTTGTGCGAATGATAGCCGGTCGGGGCGTTTAGCGCTGAGCCAGATAGACACTGCTGCCGGGGGCTGAGGCAGGTAGTCCGTCCCAGCTGTCAACGACCTCCACGGTGACGCCGCTGGCGGTGTGCTCGAACATGATCGGGGCGACACTGTGAGGCAGGCGGATGCAACCGGCCGATGCGGGATAACCGGGGAGGTCACCGACGTGCATGCCGATGGCGCTCTCATCAAGACGCATCCAGTAGGGCAGATCGCAACCGTAGATGGTCGAAGTCTTGCCCTCGGCGACGCGCTGAGTGATTTCAAAAGTTCCCCGAGGGGTGTGTTTGCCTGAGCGAGCCGTTGAGACAGCGGTGTCGATTGCGATCACCCCGTCAATGATGAGGAAGGCTCGCTGCTTGCTGATGTCGACGACGACGCGTCGTTCTCCATCGCGGTGCGCCTCGAGATACTCATAATTCACGTAAGCGTCGCGATGGACGTCCTGCCAGCCGGACTGCTGCGCGACAACTGGGATCGGGGCGGGGACGCTGCGGATCGCCTGCTGTTGGATCATGCGCTCGGCCTTGGCCTGGGCGCGGCGCTCTTTGAATGCCTTGAATGGCCCGGCGTCAGCAACGTTGACTGAACCCAAGGTGACACCGAGGATGGCGAGCGCGGTGATACTTTCGCGGACGCCATGGGCTTCGACTTCAGCGTCTTCAAAAATGATTCCGAAGTCGTTATCTTCGCTCTCGAGAAACTTTGAAAATCGCTCCTCGTCAGCGAGCAACACGCCGAGCAGCTGGACCTGGGCGGAGCACTGATCCTGGCCGGGGGTCCATCGAATCAGTGGAAGTGGCTTCCCATTTTCCGCAACGGCAGGCTCATCGAGCGCCGAAGAGAAGACTT
>JBCCBR010000321.1:0-4680 GCA_039033935.1 Verrucomicrobiota bacterium | reverse complement strand
TGGCTTGCCAATTTTCACGCCACTTTTCTGGGAGTAGAGCCACTTGGACTCTGGGAAACCGGGACCTATTGGCATCTCGAAACCCGTCCCGATGAATTCGCCGCATTGGACCATCAGCTTTGGATCGAAGCTGCTCCCCTGCTTGACCGTCGACTCCGCGAAGCTCGCTACCAGACTTTTGTTCACGGCGATGCCAAACTCGCCAATTTCTGCTTCAGCCCGGATTTGCAGTCCGTCGCTGCTGTCGACTTCCAGTATGTCGGGGGTGGCTGTGGGATGCGCGACCTTGCCTACTTTGTCGGGAGCTGTCTGACAGAAGACGAATGCGCTGAGGCGGAATCGAGCATCCTCGAGCTTTACTTCGCAGAGCTCCGATCTTGCCTCGCAGCGAAAAACCGGACGGTCGAAATCAATAATCTTGAAGAGGAGTGGCGTACGCTCTACCCGATCGCATGGGCCGACTTTCACCGGTTTCTGCTGGGCTGGAGTCCGGGGCATTGGAAATTGCATCACTATTCTGAAAGCATCGCCCGCCGCGCAATCGAGAGCTTATCATGATTCCTGAATCGCCCACTGAGACCGAGCTAGAGCAACTGACGCAAACAGCAATCACCGCCGCTTTGGAGGCAGCCGCCTACATCGCCGATCAAGCGGACAGGACTCACAAGGTGGAGCGAAAATCCGAAGCTGCGAGCCTTGCCTCGGAAGTTTTCACCGAAGTCGATCTTCGCAGCGAAGAGATCATCATCAATGCGCTCAAGGAGAGTCTGACGAAGTTCGGGCTCGGACTGTTGACCGAAGAGTCAGAGGACGATCTCTCTCGCTTCGAGAAACGGGCATTCTGGTGCATCGATCCGCTCGATGGTTCTCTTCCCTTCATCGAGGGCCGCCCCGGCTTCGCCGTCTCAATCGCCCTTGTCAGCAAGGGTGGCAGGTCCCTCCTCGGCGTGATCGCAGATCCCTCGACCGGGAGGCTTTACCAGGCCCGGAGTGGCAACGGTGCAACCTTACTCACGAACGATTCCGAATCCGTTTGGCAGCTCGATCAGACGCCGCCTGAGCCGGGCCGGCTCAACATCTTTGCCGATCGGAGCTTTTCTTCGGAAGAAGGCTATCGTCGAATCCTCGAGCGGCTTGAGCTCGCCGCTTACGAATTCGGGCTCCACGGCATTCATGTCGTTGCCGAGTCGGGGGGTGCTCTCAACGCGATCCGTTGCATTGAAAAAGCGCCGGCAGTCTACTTCAAGCGTCCCAAACTGACACACGGCGGAGGCTCTCTCTGGGACTTTGCTGCGAGTGCCTGCATTGTGCACGAGGCAGGCGGAGTCGCCTCGGCTTTTGACGGATCGCCCTTGCCCCTGAATCGGCCCGACAGCACCTACATGAACAAGGCAGGCGTGCTTTACGCCTCGACGCCAGATCTGGCCGAGGCGGTCCGCGATGCTTGCAAAACGACTCCAGATCAATGAACCGACTCACCGCGACATTGGCCCAGAGAAGATTCAGCTCGATCGCGCCCTCAAGGTCCCCTCAAATGCTTGCGCCGATTGCGTTCAGGCAGTTCTGTTGAGTCTGTGAAAAAAGCCTGTCTCGTGCTCCTCTGTTTTGGCGCAATCATTCTCCCTCGCGATAGCAATGGTCAGGAGGCACCTCCCCCGGTCGAAGTGGTGCGAGCGATCCGATCAGCTGATACAAACCGCGTCATTTCATTTACCGGGACGGTGCAGTCGAGGCGTCAGGCGAAACTCTCAGCGAGGACTGAGGGTCTCGTCTCAGTCGTAAGTGTCGATGCGGGGAGCGAGGTCGAAAAAGGCGACGTGCTCATGAGTCTTGATACCGAGCTTGCCGAAATCGATCTGAAGCTGGTCGCTGCCGAAATTCTCACCGCAGAAGAAGAACTTGCCGATGCAGAGCGACGCGTCACTGAGGTCAGCGACCTGATCGCCTCGGGTGCCTTTCCCAAGTCCGAGCTGGAAGCTCGCAAAGCGGCTGTCCGAATCCGCGCGGCGCAGCTCGAGACTTTGCGGGTGCGCCGCGATCAGGAGAAAGAGCGCATCGAGAGGAACCGCGTCATCGCTCCGTTCTCCGGATTCATCAGTCAGAAAGCGACCGAGGCTGGCGAATGGGTCGACACCGGGACCATGGTTCTCGAACTCGTCGAGACGGACTCTCTCTGGTTCGACCTCCAGGTAGCTCAGGAATACCTCGGCGCGATTCGCGAGGCGAAGTCGGCTTCTATTCAGCTCGATGCTTTTCCCGACCGTCCTCTCCCCGCCGTGGTCGACGTCCTCGTCCCGGTCAAGGATCCCGTATCGCGCACTTTTCTGACGCGCCTCGCTTTCACCGATCCCGAACGTCTCGCATCGCCCGGGATGTCGGGCACAGCCAGCCTTTCCTACAGCTCCGGGGGAGAGCCTCGGGTAACGATCCCGCGCGATGCAGTTGTCAGATTTCCCGATGGCTCTGCCAAGGTCTGGATAGTAGAAACGAAGGATGGCGACTCGGGTGAAAATCGCAGGGAGACTGTCTTTTCTGTGGCCGTCAAAACTTCTGACACGCTCGGCGAAACCGTCGAAATACTCGGGGGTCTAAAAGGTGGCGAACGTGTCGTCGTCCGCGGAAACGAGGGCCTCGCCGAAGGCCAGGAAGTCGCCCCTCGGGAGCGCACCCTGGCTGATCCCGAGCTGAGACTTTGAGACAATGATCGAAGCGATCCTCAAGCGCGGAACTCTGGTCGCCGTTGTTGTCGTGATGACTCTGCTGCTCGGCTTGGTCGCAGCAACTCGGGTCCCTGTCCAGATGATTCCCGATCTGGAAACGCGGATCATCTCGATCGAGACGTCCTGGCCCGGAGCGACTCCCCAGGACGTCGAGAAAGAGATCTTGATTGAGCAGGAACTCTATCTCCGCAGCCTTCCCAATCTCCAGAGGATGACCTCGCTCGCCTCGACTGGCGGAGCTGAAATCGAACTGGAGTTCCCCTACGGCATCGATACTCAAGCAGCGCTCATCGAGGTCAATAATGCACTCAGCCAAGTGCCCTCCTATCCTGAGAATGTCGACGAGCCGGTGATTCGGACCAGCTCATTCTCCTACGCTCCTTTTCTCTACTTCCGCACCACCCCGCTCCCCGGCAACCCAAAGGGTCTCGATCTCGAACTGATGCGCGACTTCATCGACGATGAGATCCGGCCGCCGATGGAACGCGTTGAAGGTGTCTCCCGGGTCAGGCTCAGTGGTGGGGCAGAACGCCGCATTCAGATCGAAGTGGATCCGAATCGGCTCGCCGAGCGCGACATCTCTCTGACCGAGGTGCGGGATGCGATCAGGCAGCGCAACACCGATGTCTCAGCCGGAGACCTCGACAGTGGCAAACGGCGCTACCTGATAAGGACGGTGGGACGCTTCAAAGATCTCGCCGAGCTCGAAGAACTGATCGTGAAGCGCCGTGGTGATGCGATCACTCGACTGGGCGACCTCGCTAAAGTAAGACTCGATCACGCTGAACTGCGCGCCCGCAACTACTCGAATGGGGCTCCCAATATCTGGGTCAGCGTAGTCCGCCAGACCGGTTCAAACGTGATCGACATCAAAGAGCGAGTCCTCCCTCTCGTCGAGCAGCTCAACGAAGACATTCTTAATCCCAATGGACTGACCATGTCTCTGAGCAGCGAGGACGTCAGCTATGTCGAAGACTCCGTCGCCAACGTCGTCCAGAACATACTGATTGGAGCATTCCTCGCCGCCGGGGTCATGTTTCTCTTCCTGCGGTCCGGGTCGGCCACTCTGATCGGGATGCTCGGCATGCCGATCTGCATTGTCGCAGGGTTCATTGGTCTGCTTTTGCTAGGGCGCACCATCAACGTGATTTCTCTCGCTGGCATCGCATTCGCGATTGGGATGACGATCGACAATACCATTGTCGTCCTCGAAAGCATTGCCCAGGAAAGACAAGCAGGAAAAAGTCCCTACGCAGCAGCTCGCGACGGTCTTCGCAACGTGTGGTCAGCGGTGCTCTCGGGAACCATGACGACTGTGCTGGTCTTCCTCCCGATACTGTTCATCGAAGAAGAGGCCGGTCAGCTTTTTTCCGATATTGGCATCGCGATTTCTTCTTCGATCATCGTGTCCATGCTCGTCGCGATCGCGGTGGTTCCCGTGGCATCGGCTAACCTCACCGGCAATTTGAAAGGTGCCGCCGAGACCCCCGAAAAAGGCGATTCGAGAAAGAGCAAAAATTCATTTCTTCTCACCACGCTGCAGGGCCTCGTCGGCTCTTCACTCGCGCGCATCCTTTGTCTCGTTGCCACCCTCATTGGATTCGGCTCAGTGTTTATCTGGCTGACGCCGCCTGCCGAATACCTTCCCGAAGGAGAAGAGGCGAAAGCTTTCTCGGCAATGATCGCTCCCCCGGGCTACACCCTCGCGGAAATGGATCGGATCGCTCAAGAGATTCAAGAAGGATTGCTCCCCGCTCTCGATCAGAGTCCCGATCTGTTTGATCTCGGAGAAACTGATGTTCCCGCTCTTGATCGAGTCGACATCATCGTTTCGACCAGCTCAGTCTTCACTATCGCCGTGACCAAAAATCCCGATCACATCGATGAATACATGGAGGAAATCAATCGCCGCTACCGCTCTTATCCGGGGATGCGAGCATTCTCCTCAAAAGGCTCGATC
>JBCCBR010000320.1:0-4687 GCA_039033935.1 Verrucomicrobiota bacterium | reverse complement strand
GACGCAGTTCCCTACCATTTTCCGCTGAAATCTCACTTTGCGGGGTAGGGGCGATCCGTCCCCGGTCGACCTTCGTGGCACGCAGGTTTGGTTATCGATCTGAATTTTACTTGGGGCCTCAGATTTGCAGAGGCCAGACCGAATGGACCCTGCGATTACACAACTCTCTTCTCGGTAGCCTCAAACCTGGATGGTCCGGGCGACCAGACACGGACACCTAAACTGCCTCCGACGGTTAGTAACCAAGAAGAAGGCCGCGACTTGCTCAGTTGATGGGACCGTCCACCCCCTTTCGGCCCCGCCGACCTCTAACTGTAAGAGGCCTGGCTGCCCTTGATGTCGCGCTTCTTCAGCCACGGCATCAGTCCGCGGAGACGTTTCCCGACTTTCTCGATCTGATGCGCGGCACCCTCTTTTCGAAGTTGCTTAAAGACAGGCTGGCCTTCCTCGTTCTCTTTGATCCAGGCTTTGGCAAATTTGCCGTTCTGGATATTTTTGAGAGCGCGCTCCATTTTTTTCTTCACCGAAGCATCAATGATCGTCGGGCCAGTTTTGACGTCGCCCCACTCCGCAGTTTCGGAAATCGAGAAACGCATCCCGGAGATACCTGACTCATTGATCAAATCAACGGTCAGCTTGAGCTCGTGAAGGCACTCGAAATATGCCATCTCGGGCTGGTAGCCGGCTTCGACCAGGGTTTCAAATCCCGCGGTGATAAGCTGGCTAACGCCACCACAAAGCACAGTCTGCTCTCCGAATAGGTCGGTTTCAGTTTCCTCTTTAAAAGTCGTCTGAAAGACACCGGCTCGAGTGCCTCCGATCCCTTTGGCCCAGGCGAGAGCAATCTTTTTGGCGTCGCGACCGGGGTTCTGCTCGATTGCGATCAGCGAAGGGACACCCTTACCTTCGACAAACTGGCGTCGCACGATGTGGCCAGGACCTTTCGGAGCGACCATAATGACGTTCACAAAATCGGGGAGCTGCACCGTTTTGAAATGAACCGCAAATCCGTGGGAGAACAGCAGCGTTTTTCCCTTCTCCAGATTTGGCTCGATGTCCTTCTCGTAGATCCCGGCGATCTTGGTATCGGGCGTCGCGATGAAAATGACATCGGCAGCTTTCACCGCATCGGCTGTATCCATCACCTCGAAGCCATACTCTTCGGCGACGGGGCGAGACTTACTGCGCGAGTAGAGACCGATGATGACTCGGACACCGCTGTCTTTCAAGTTAAGCGCGTGCGCATGACCCTGTGAGCCGAAGCCGATCACCGCGCAAGTTTTACCCTTGAGCACGGCGAGGTCCGCGTCTTTGTCCGTATAGATTTTTGCTGCCATCTCTGTTCAATTTGCGATTGAGGCGCGTAGAGTGGAGGCAAAGTGGATACGGGTCAACCGGTTAATAGTTCCTGGAACTGATGACGCGAGTAGTCCTGTCACCGAGGACCACGCGGAGCTTCTTAGCTGCTTTTACAATCTCGGAAATAGCCTGCTCGATCTCGGCCGTGTCCGTAGCCAGAGATAGGGAAAACCGGACACTGCTGCGAGCCCGACTCGAGGAATGCCCCATCGCGCGGATGATTCGACTGGGCTGGACCGACCCAGTGCTGCAAGCTGAGCCTGGGGAGCAGCAGATACCCGCCTCGTCGAGCAGGATGAGAAGGCCCTCCCCGTCGATCCCCGGAAAGTAAATGTTGCTGGTGTTAGGGAGTCGGTTCGTGCGGTCACCATTGACCAGACAGTCTGGCAAAGCTTCGAGCAGTTCACGCTCGAAACGGTCGCGCGTTGCTGCGGCGGTGGTGTCCGATTCGATCCTCGCCTGCGCCATTTCAGCGGCTAGCCCAAGGCCAACAATCGCAGCCACATTCTCCGTGCCGGAGCGCCGATTCGATTCTTGACCACCCCCGTAGAACGTTGGGGAAAATCGAGCGTGCCGATTTAGGTAAAGGGCACCGATGCCCTTAGGTCCGTGGAATTTATGACCCGAAAGCGAAAGCGCGTGAACTGGATTTTTCTTCACTGAGACAGGCACTTTCCCAACCGCCTGGACCGCATCGCTGTGGAAATAAACATCTCGCCCCAGAGCGATCTCTCCAGCCTCGTGAATCGGAGACAAGACACCGGTTTCGTTATTAGCCCAGATCAGGTTTGCGACGACCGTCTCGTCATCGAGCGAATCAGCCCAGGCTTCGAGATCCAATCGACCCGATTCGCTGACTGGCACCAACGTGACGGCCGCTTGTCCTTCTTTTTCGGCGGAAAGCGCAGCTTCGTAAACGGCACTGTGCTCAACCGACGAAAGCACGAGTCGGCGGCGGTCCGGTCGGGTCAGACGAGCTGCCCGGAGAGCGGTGTTGAGGGATTCCGTCCCGCCGCTGGTGAAAACGATTTCGTCAGGAGACGCATCAATTAAAGCGGCGACTTGTTCCCGAGCCGTCTCAATCGCTCGACGAGCTGATTTCCCAAATCGATACCCAGCCGAGGGGTTGCCAAACTGATCGCCGAGCCAGGGCAACATTGCCTCAAGCACTTCGTCGGCAATGCGGGTGGTGGCATTGTTATCGAGATAGACAAGATCTTTCATTTGGTGTTCTCAAACGTCACTGGGAGATGAGCTCGGAGGGCTCCGAATCGAGGATGCCGGTTAATTCACCGATGAAAAATAAAGACCCAGTCCAGAGCGCAGGCCCACTCATCATGTCGGCAGTCGAGACTGCCTCACTCACTGAATCATATCGAGGGAAGGGCCCAGGATGAAGTCCCGCCACCGCTTGCTCCAATTCGTCGAAGCTGGCCGCGCGAGGAGCATCCATTTTCACGAGGTGAAATTCTTCTGCGATCGGAGCGAGTGCCCGCGCAATTCCGCAAAGATCCTTGTCGGCGACACCGCTGAAGAATACCAACGCTCGGGTGTCTCCAAATTCCCCCCGCCACGCCTCGGTGAGAGCTTCGGCCGCGGCGACATTATGAGCTCCATCCACAATCCAACGTCCTGCCTTCCGCTTCTCAAAGCGGCCAGGCCATTTCGTTTCCGCGACGGACTTTTCGATGCCTTCCCGGGTCAGCTGATCCCCGGCGACCCGGCAGGCAGCCTCAACCGCGAGGGCAGCGTTTTCGTACTGATGCCGCCCCGCTAGGCCAGGTTGCCAGCCCTCGGGCAAAGGATGGACCTCGACGCAGGGAACACCGCATTTGATTGCCGCCCGACCCACTACTTCGCGAGCTTCTGGGACAAGATCACCAATGATCACAGGCGTATCCGGCTTGATGATTCCTGCCTTTTCACCGGCGATTTCCGTAATGGTATCACCCAGCCACTTCTGATGATCGAGACCAATTGAAGTGATGACCGAGACGGTCGAACTGAGTGCATTCGTTGCGTCGAAGCGCCCTCCCATGCCTGTTTCAAGAATGATCACCTCGCAGGCCTGCTCCTGAAAATGCCACATCGCTAGGGCGAGCGTGATTTCGAAGAAGGTCGGCTGATTTTCCCACTCATCGCTGAGATCCCGAATTTTCGTGAGGCCTTCGGCGACCCCTTCGTCGGAAATCAATTCGTCAGCCACGCGAATTCTCTCCCGGTAATTCACCAAATGAGGAGACGTGAAGAGACCAACGCGGAGTCCTGCGTCAGTCAAGATCCGGTTGGTAAATGCGCAGACCGACCCCTTCCCGTTGGTGCCCGCGACATGAACGATGCGACATTTCTCAGACGCTGGCTCGATCCCAAGGGCGTCGAGCAATCTCCGGGTATTGTCCAATCCCAGCTTAATCCCGAAGTCGAGGGACTGATACAACCAGGCGAGCGCGTCTCTTGAGTTCACCCGGCAACTGTGGGCTCACTCGCTCTTCTGCGCAAGAGCCCCGCAAGAGGCGAAGCTACTCGCCAGGAAAAGCAAAACCCCACCTCCCGGGACGGAAGGTGGGGTTCGGCTAAAGAGGAATCAAATCTTGTGTCTGACTCGACCTTATCTCAAAAGAAGACACGTGCCCCGACCAGAAAGCTATGACTGGCTGGGTTTGATGTCGTGGTGGTGCGGAAATCTCCAAAGTTCGTTTCGTAGGTCGCGTCGTGCATCACGAGGTAGCGGTATTGAGTGAAAAGGGCGAGACGCTCGGTGATTGGGAAGTCGAGGCCGGCGATAAGCTGCCAGGCGAACCCCTCATCTTTGGAATCGTATTCGATGGTATCGATGTCACCCTTGAAGGTCGACCAACCATAGCCAACGCCACCGCCGAAGTAGCCAGTGGCATGGGCGAAAGGAATTTCTTTGAGGATGTTGAACATCGCCGTGTGTCGCCGGATTTCTGCGTCAACTGGCAACTCAAAACCCTCATAGGTCAAAAATCCGACGTCGTTGCGAGCGATCGACCCGTCGAGTTCGAAACGAAATCCGCCGAGAGCATCAGTCCGGACACCGAAACCGGCTCCGAATGTGGCCCCGTTGTGAAGCTCGTAATTAATGTTGATCGGATCCGCAGGAGGATAGAAATCGAAATTTCCCTCGGTCTCGTGCCGAGCCCCAAGATCAATCCCACCATAGCCGAACACATAGCCTTTGTGGCTTTTGCTCGGGGCCTTTGAATGCATCCGAAAATCTCCTCCGTTCGCTACCGCGAGAAGGAGGCCGCTGATGCATGCGACGAATAGTTTCTTCTTCATAAAAATAAGGATTTACTAAAAGAAT
>JBCCBR010000319.1:0-4704 GCA_039033935.1 Verrucomicrobiota bacterium | reverse complement strand
GGGAGGTAAAAAACGAGAGCAGCGTGAAGTCGGAGTGGGATCACCATTTCGCCCCCGGCAAAGATGGCTGGGGTCTCCTCGCCGACTTCCACAATCGAGTTGCCAGCGCGATTCACAAGAAGTCACCCGGTGTGAAAGTGGGAGGACCTGCCTCAGCCTACATGCAAATGCAGGTGAAGGACTTTACGCTTTATCGCAGTCAGGCCCGCTTCATCGAGGAAACTCGGGGCCAGATCGATTTTTTCTCGCACCATTTCTACGAAAACGCTGGCACTGCCGGAGCCTACGCGCGGCGCGGCGACGGCTACTCGAGCTACCTTCTCGGACGCTATGAGGCAATTCTCGACATGCTTCGCGCTCACATGGAGAAGGTCGATCATGTTCTACCGATTCTGGTTACAGAGACCGGCTCTCTCCAAAACGGACGCGAGCCATCTGAAAACTGGCACCGGCTTTACGCGTGGAGCGCCTATCTTAACAAATCGATGCAGAGACCGGATCAACTCGATCTCTTTATCCCTTTCATCTTCCTCCACATGCCGTGGAATCCGCATAGCGGCGATGCCGCTTTCACTCCAAGAGAGGACGTCGATCGACCTATTAAGTTGGATGACTTCGAGCCCAGCATCATTGCCAGCTTTTTCGAGCTGTGGCGCGATTTTGATGGGAAGCGGCTTCCGGTTTCTTTTGACCAGGACTGGCTCGATGTGACGGCGGTCCACGATGGGCGACGGGTCTCTCTCGCTGTTACCAATATGGGAGGGCAACAATTGGCGCTTGATCTTTCCGAGACCGCCAAAGCGATTGGCGCAACGCAGGCCCGACAAGTTCGCCTCAACTATCATGGCGGAGAAGTCTCATTCGAGCCAGAGACAAAGGTCGACCCTGCGGCCGTTCCGGTCGATGTAAATGAAACCACGGTGATTCGACTGCTGCTTCCCGAAGACGCTCCCCTGAAACCTGATGGACAGCTGACGCTGCGACGTCATTATGCTACCGAAACAGCAGTCAAGAGTGTCGCTGAACCGATTCAGTTTCTCATTTCTGTCGACAGTCCATCAAAAGTGGAAGAGGCACATTTATTGATCGGGCTGCATCGCCAAGGAGGTATCCACGAGCCGCTCGAGGTTCGAGTGAATGATACTCAGGTTGAGTTTGCGATCGGTGATGCCGCTGAATTCAGCGAGTACTTCGGGACACTTGAAGCAAAAGTTCCGGCAGCACTACTGAAGGCCGAGAACGATGTAACGATCTCCGTCCAAAAAGACGCCACAATTACCTCTGTCCAGATTCTCACCACGAACTCGCTCTCGCCATCGGAGAACTGAGCCACACCGAAGCCTTCAGAAATGAAAAAACTATTTCGTTGCCTCCTCCTCATGATCCCGATGACCGGAATCTTCGCGGTGGCAGATGACCTGCCTCCCAACATGCTCTGGATCGTCACTGATGATCAGCGCGCCGACTCGATCGCCGCCTTTAACAAAATGCTCGGCACGAGTGAAGACGGTGCCAGTCGCCTTGGCAAAGTGCTATCGCCGAATGTCGACCGGCTCGCCGCGATGGGGACGACCTTCCTCCAAACTTATAACCAAAACCCGGGGTGCGCTCCAATCCGCACGCTGATGCATACCGGGAGATACTCTCATCGCACCGGGATCTATGGTTTTGAGTATTACACTCCGGTCGATCAGCCACACTGGCGGCCATTCTTTCCGCACTTGCTCCGCGATAAAGCCGGCTACGAGACCGTCGGAGTTGGCAAACTGGGAGTCCGCGCGCTTGACCACACGGTAGGGAAACGAGCGCTCAACATCCCCCTCTATGACACCTTTCTCGGATACCGCCGCGAGCTCGCCTCCGCCGGCCTGACCGATTGGAACAGAGAAAAGCCGTGGTCTAACGGAGCCCCAGGTCCAGCCGAAGAGACCTACTTTTTTCCAGATGGGAGTCAATTGTTCTGGAATGAAGGAAGCACTGATGACGACCGCGATATCATCGCAGAGAGGCTCGATCTGCTTCGGCACTACAAACCAGAGGGCGAAGGAGCCGACGGAGAGATACTGGGCGGCGTCAACTCCCGTTCCCCAGCCGATACGCGAGACGGTAATTTCGTCGGCCTGCTTGCCGACCATCTCGATCACCCCGGCATTGCCTACACGGACCGTCTCGGCCGCAAGCAAACTGGGCCGAATCCCGATGCCCCGCTCTTCGCCTATTGCGGCTTTGACTTCCCCCATACACCAGTCTTGCCCCCTGCTGAATTCCGAGAGCTTTTTCAGTCTTTCGAATATGTGATTCCGCAATTCACTGAAGCTGAATTCGCCGCTTTTCCACAGCAGCTTCACAAGCTTTTTCAGAACGCCGGGACTGATCATTTCTCGGATGAGGAAAAACACCAGATGATCGCCGACTACTACGCATTTTGCGCCTATGGCGATTCGCTGGTCGGAGAGGCGATCAATCAATTCATTGCCTTCTCTGAAAAACAAGATCGTCCTTGGTTGATCCTCTATGTATGCGGCGACCATGGATGGCGACTCAACGAGCATGGCATGGTCGCAAAGTTTTCCCACTACGATACCGACCTGCACAATCCTATCATTGTCGCAAGTTCAGACACCTCTTTGTTTCCAGCCGGTAAGGTCGTCACCGAGCTAACCACGTTCGTCGATATCGCACCCACGTTTCTCGAAGCGGGTGGCATTGACACCTCCGAGCCTGCCTTCGATTATCTCGACGGTTTTGATCTCTCGACAATCGCGAGGGGCCAGGGTCCGCGGCGCGACTACACCATAGCCGAGCCGACTTGGGTGATCGGGCCGCGCGGCGTCATTCGGACCAAGCGATGGAAATTCGCGATGAAATTGAAACCTCGCTATCAACCCGGCGCAGAGATGACATGGGCACTCGGGGCGAGTCTGGAGGAAGTCGAACCAACCCTCTTCGATCTGGAAGCCGATCCCCTTGAGAGGAATAATTTGGCGTTCGATTCTTCTTATGCGGAAGTTGTAGCAACACTCCGAAAGAAGTTGCAGAACATTCTCCTGGGAGATGGCCGCATCGAGGTAGCTTGGACCCGTGGAGGAAATGACGAAGTCTTCACCAGTGGGTTCGCACTTGGTGCTGACGACGGAGCGTTGACCGTTCCCGAACCGCTCGAAACGACTTCTGAATAAACAACGCTCACGATTCGACAATTCATCCAATGTCGTCGAGACGCTGCTTTCCTCCAGATCAAAATTGAGGGGCGACAAGAGTCACTGTCGAGCGAGCCTCTGCCAACGCCGTTGCTTCTTCAGATCAGCCCTCGCGAAAAACAAGACAAGGGTATCCTCATCCGGATTCCTCGACAGGTCAGCAGGGCGACCTGAACCGATCAGCTGGTAGCGGCCGGGTAGAGTCGTTACCTGCGTTGTCACCTTTGCCATTCGGAAGACCGGAAAATCGACGTTCGAAGGGTCGTCCTCTTCTGGCCGAGGATATCGAATGAATCGACTGACATTGACCAACTCGGGAGACAGATTGAGATCGATCGTGGTGTCATCATATCCAATTACGGGGTCGACCTCGAGAGTATGCCCGATATCGCGAGTCTCGAAGGCAGTCGGACTCAAGTAGGTAACCCCAGGGTCTGCGTCTTTTCCCGAGAGAGTGACCTCGTTCGGAATCTCAGGTGGGTCCATCTCGGTTGGATAGATGATCTCTTCGCCAGACTGAGCCTTGGATCTTTGGCCCGACTTTGAGGAGACCGAGACAGTTTCCAAAAGCTCAGCCCTCCCTTCGCGGATCCAGTCGGCTAAAATAATACGTAGTCGAGTCGCATCGCTCTCAAATCGGTTTTCAAAAAGCCAGTCGCTGTAGTCGAGGTGAGGGACTTCGATGAATTCGGCTGTCACGATGATACCATCAACCTCGGGTGGAAACCAAAGATCCAGCAGTGGCTCAACCAAGGCAACCTGCGCTGGCTCACATCTAACCGAAAGGATACCGTCCTGGTAGATCACCGATCCTTCTTCCGGGATCGCGATGCCTTCAGCACGGAGTCTGTTGGTCGCTTCATTTCCATCGGTGCCCACAGCTTGTGTCCCGCTCCCAATGATTTCACCGAAGTGACTTGGCACCCGGAAGCGAAGAACGGAGAGCTCTTCGCTGCTTCCAGTCGAATCGAGGCCGACCAAAGCAAAGCATACAAACAGCAACCTCATTCGACTTCCTCCACAGACCAGCTCGCCAAGCGCATCACATCGGCACGGACAAAATTCAACACAATCGCATCCTCACGATTCTCGTCCGCCGCCTTGAGCGGACGAGTTGTCCCCAGAAAAGTGTATTCACCGTCCTGCGTTGTCGCTTGTGTGGTGATCTTCATCGTGTGAAAAGTAGGCATACGGGCCTGAAACAAGGGGTCGGAATCTTCGGTCGCCCAGACTGAGTAGCCGGCCAGCGAGACCAATTCAGGTGCCAGATTTAGGTCAATAACGGTGGAATCGGCACTGAGCACCGGATCAACCTCTAAGGTCACACCGAGATTTCGCTGCTCAAAAGCCGTCGGGGTGACCCCGGTAATCGGTGCTTCGGCTCCATCCGACAGAGTGACCGAATTTGGGATTTCAGCCGGATCATACTCAGTTGGATAAATGTAGTTCTCGACCGACTCCGCTTTGGCTCTCTGTCCCAGCGGCTGCGGTAAATCGACGGTCT
>JBCCBR010000318.1:0-4708 GCA_039033935.1 Verrucomicrobiota bacterium | reverse complement strand
TGCCTGTAGAATCAGCTCATTGAGCGGGATCGGGACGGGTCGGCCATCCCGGACCACTTCGATGACGCGGAGACTTCGCTGCTTCGCGAGTGGTGTCTCTGGAAATGCCTTGCCGACGAGAGGGGAATTTTCCGAGACATAAACCTGAGTTAGGAATTCGGCGGTTTTTTCCGAGTCAAAAAGTGTCGAGAGAGTGACCCGGTTGGGAATCAATCTCCACCCTCCAAAGATCAGATAGAGCAGGGTCGCGAGCACGAAGAGTATCCCGAGCTTGCTCACTTCGAACATGCTGAAGGGCTCCTTCCCGGCATCGTCGACAATCCCGGAAGCGATCAAATTGGTCGAAGTGCCGATGATTGTGCAAGTGCCGCCGACGATCGCCGCGTAGCTCAGCGGAATCAAAAATCGCGACGCGGTGAGATCGTGGCGACGACAATGAGCCAGGACGATGGGCAGGAAGATGACGACAACCGGGGTGTTGTTAATGAAACCCGAGAGCGGCGCGACCAGGAGCAGCAGCACGATCATAGTCCGAGTCGGGCTGCTCCCGGCCAGCTTTTCGAATCGCCCCGCAAGCAGCTCAATGAGACCAGTGCGCTCCAAGACGGCCGACATGATGAACATCGCCGCAACCGTGACCGGCGCTGAACTCCCGAACACACCGAGTGCGGTCTTCGGATCGAGCACGCCGATCAGGACAAGCGAAAGAAATGCGGCCATCGCCGCGAGGTCGGGCGACAGCCACTCGCGCATCAGAGCGGTGAAGACCGCGATGACGATGACCACTGTGAAGATTTGTTGCCAGAGGGCGACGTCCATAATTTCACGCGTTGCGGCTCATTTCAGCGTTGCCAGCATGAATCGAAAGGGGCAGCATCCGTTCGCGTGAATGGCGCGCGGTTCAAGCCCTGATTTCAGAACCGAAGCCGCCAGCACGTCTGTCCCCAGCTCCGGGGCATCAGTTTACCATCTTTTTCTACTATGGAGACCTTGCTCATCGCGGTTGGTGCTTTCGTCCTCTACCTCGTGGCCTATTTCACCTATGGTCGCTGGCTCAGCCGCCGTATCTTTCGGCTCGACCCAAACGCACCGGTTCCGAGCGTGGCACTTCGAGATGACAAAGATTATGTCCCAACAAAGCGCTCCATTTTATTCGGCCACCACTTTACCTCGATTGCGGGGACCGGGCCTATCGTTGGACCTGCCCTTGCAGTGATCTGGGGTTGGGTCCCCGCCCTGCTCTGGGTTCTTTTTGGCTCGATTTTTATCGGGGCAGTTCATGATTTCGGTTCGCTCGTGGTCAGTCTCCGAAATCGTGGTCAAACGGTCGGCGAGATCGCGGGCCGCGTCCTCGCGCCTCGTACCCGGGTCCTGTTTCTTTCCATCCTGTTCCTCGCCCTAACCATCGTGCTGGCGATCTTTGGGCTGGTCATTGCGGCAGTTTTCCGCAGCTACCCGGCTGCGATTTTCCCATGCCTCGTCCAGATCCCGCTTGCGATTGCGATCGGGCTTTTCCTGCACCGACGCGGGGTTAATATCCTGATTCCTTCGATCCTCGCCCTGGTTGTGATGTTACTGACAGTTGCGTTCGGCGACGTCGGAATACTGGGGAAATTTAACGCGGCCTTGGCCTCGTGGCCCCTCATGACCTGGGCAGCCGTGCTTTTGCTCTACAGCTATGTCGCATCGGTGTTGCCCGTTTGGACGCTGCTGCAGCCACGAGACTACATCAACAGTCTACAACTGCTGACGGTGCTCGCACTGGTCGTGCTGGGGCTGCTCGTCGCGGCTGTCTTTGGAGGTCCGGCCCCGGAAGGTTCTCTCGAGCGCCCACCGCTTGAACTCGTCGGCGAGCCGATCCGCATCGGTGAAAATGCTCCGCAAGGTGCTCCCTGGATTTTCCCCTTCCTCTTTGTCACGATCGCCTGCGGTGCGATTTCCGGTTTTCACTGCCTCGTCTCAAGCGGAACTTCGTCGAAGCAGCTCAGGAACGAGAGTGACGCTCAGTTCGTCGGTTTTGGTTCCATGTTAACCGAAGGCTTTCTCGCTGTGCTCGTGATCCTGGCGTGCACCGCCGGGATCGGCTTCGGGGTTGCAGAGGTGAAGCTGGTCGATGAAAAGGTGGTCACCACCGGGTCCACTCTGGTCGGAACCGACGCCTACGCGAACCGCTATGGATCGTGGAAAGCCGCCGGAGGACTAGGCGAAAAGGTCGGCGCCTTTGTCGAAGGCTCGGCAAACTTCCTCCGATCTCTCGGACTTCCTGGTAAATTTGCGATCGCCTTGATGGGGGTCTTCGTCGCCAGCTTTGCCGCAACCACTCTCGATACGGCCTGCCGATTGCAGCGCTACGTCACGCAAGAGCTCGCCGCGACCCTCCGCATCAAGCCCCTCACCAATAAACATGCGGCCACCATCCTCGCGATCGTGGTCGCTGGCGCGATCGCCTCTCTCCCGGTAGGCGGTGCCGAATGGAGTTGGGCGGGCGGTGGAAAAGGCGGGCTTCTACTCTGGCCGCTGTTCGGTGCGACGAATCAGCTGCTCGGAGGGCTTGCCTTCCTCGTCATCACCTTCTGGATGTGGCGGAGAAAGCTGCCGATTTGGTTTGTCGCGTTGCCAATGATTTTCATGCTGATCCTGCCGGCGATGGCAATGTGGATTCAGGTTTTTGGCGAGGGTGGCTACCTCGCGAAACAAAACTGGCTTCTGGTCGCGTTCGGCCTCGCCACCCTCGCGCTGGAGGCGTGGATGGTTTTTGAGGCAATCATTGCCTGGCCAAAAGCGCGTGGGGTGCTCGAGACTCCGCTCGAACCCCTGCCTCAGGGCCGATTCGAAACCGACGGAGGCCGATCCTGCTAGTAGGCTGTTGAAAAACTCCTTAAGCAGTCTCCTAAGTGCAGGCTTCAACTCGTGAGCGGGACGCGCGCGACCTGCTCTTTGAGTTCTTTACCCGGCTTAAACTTCACGATCGACCGAGCCGGAATCGGAACCGCCGCCTCGGGTTTATTTGGGTTGCGACCGATCTTCGGTTTGGTCTGGGTGACTTGAAAGGCACCGAAGTTCCGCAGGACGACATCATCACCATCAGCAAGGCTGCCGGTGACTTCGTCAATAAAACTCTGGAGGACGTCAAACACCTCCTGCTGGGTCAATCCCGTCTCATTACTGATACGGATCACAAGATCCCGTTTCGTAATCGTAGCCATGGTTCGTTGAAAGGTTGTCGCCATTGGACCAGCGACCCGCATTTGCCGGGTGGTCGAGTGGCAAGTTCTTGAGAAAAGTAGCACGAAACTTGCCATCCCGATGGGGCAGGATTGCTTAAACCTCAGCAAATTGGCGCAAACAGATGTCATCAGCGGGTCCGAATGCTGATTTGCAGGCCAGATAGTTTGCTTCGTCGTAATTTCATTAACACCGGGGTATCATCATGGTAAAAAGTGTCCGGTGTCCCCGTTTCGGTTATCCGATCAATCCTGCTCGCATGATTTCCCACGATTCTGATCGCTTGTTCGAGCAAACCTTTGCCAGCGAGGCTTCGTTGCGAGAGTTCCAGCAGTCTGTGATCGCATGGTTCGAGCAAGAGGGCAAAAGCTACCCCTGGCGAGAGACCACCGATCCATATGCGATCCTTGTTTCGGAATTGATGTTGCAGCAGACGCAGATCGCGACCGTGCTGGGCAGGGGCTACTACACGCGCTGGCATGAGACCTTCCCTGATCTCGAGACACTGGCCAGCGCTGACGAGGAAGAACTGTTGTCGGCCTGGGAAGGCCTCGGTTATTACAATCGTGTTCGCAATCTCCAGAAGACTGCTCGTGTCCTGCTCGAAGAACACGATGGCCGCTTTCCAGAAACCGTTGAAGGACTCCTCGCGCTCCCCGGGGTGGGTCGCTACACCGCGGGAGCGGTCGCCAGCTTTGCGTTCGATAAATCTGCGCCAATCGTTGATGGAAACGTGATCCGGGTGATGGCCCGACTGCTCGGGCAGACTGATCCAGTCGATACCACGGAAGGGAAAAAATGGCTCTGGAAGATCGCCGAATTCTGGACACCACCCCGAAAAGCAAAAGCCTTCAATTCGGGGATCATGGAGCTGGGCCAGCAGACTTGTCACAGATCCTCGCCGAGCTGTTGTCAATGCCCCGTCTCGAAATGGTGCCGCGCCTTTGCGGATGGGATGACTCCTCTCATTCCGGCCAAGTCTCAGCGCACAAAGGTCGAAGAACGAGAAGAGCGAGTCGGTTTCTTGCTCGAGAACGGGCAGGTCCGACTCGTGCCCGAGTCGGGGTCACGTCGCCGCGGACTCTGGAAACTCCCTTCAATCAACGATCAAGATGAGATCGCTGAGGAGCTTCTCCGCTTCACCTATGCGATTACGCGATTTCGTGTCCGCCTCACGGTCTACCGCTGCCGACAAAGTCCGAGCCAACCATCTGGCAGCTGGTTTTCGCTGAATGACCCGGATTCCTGGCCACCTCTTGGCTCACCCTACAAAAAAGCTCTCTTAAAATTACAGACTTTCGAACACGACGAATTGTTCTCGCTGGTCTAATCAGCGCGCGATTTCGAAGAGCAGTTGAGACCTTCGTTGTGCCTGCATAAACTTTTTAAAATCTCGTTTCTGGGCTCAAATAGGGGTTGTGTTTCGCAAGACCGCTCGCTAGGGTGGCCTCTTGAGGATCAAGGGATCCTGATTTTAACCGGA
>JBCCBR010000317.1:0-4727 GCA_039033935.1 Verrucomicrobiota bacterium | reverse complement strand
GGGGAACTCAATCCAGCCGGTTTCAGGTTTGGGATTGGAACGCGGACGGACTTTGACGGAACAGGTCGGAGAGAGGGGAGATGTGTATCAAGTGCAACTGCGAGGCAGACAGGCGAAGGTTTAGATAGGGCAAGGGTTTCGGACGCGGACGTTTTTTTTTTAAGAGGGCGAACATAATGATATCACGAGTTCAAACTCTTCTCTGACGGTCGCCTGTTCGCGATCGATGGTCTTGGCTTCAAAGAAGAGCCCGTTTCTCAAAGTAGCCCCGAGCAGCCGGCACGAGTCAAGTTGCAGGCCACCATCGACGCGATGATGCGAGAGCCCATTTCTCCCTTCGCTAAGATCGAGGTCGATGCTTTTGGCAATCGAATCGACGACGACGCGAAACCCTGATTCCGGCGCGTGGCCCCAGGATTCGGCACCACCTCGCGCAGGAAAACCTACTGAATCACTCGTTTTTCGAAAAAAACGAAACCAATCGGTCTGTTCGTGGTTGACACCCGCGCGAGTCTCGATCAAAACTCGACCCCGGAACTATGGAACCCTGCCCCGAGGAACACACTTCCTCGCGATTAGACTCGAATTGCTTTCGAAATCCAAAATATAAAGGATTGAGATCAATACTGGCTATGGTAATTTTAAATTAATTCAATCAAATGCCGACTCGACGTCAGTTTCTTTATTCATCTTCCACCGCTTTGGCGGGTGGTCTGCTCGCCGGCTGTGCGGCGCCACACGGGTCTTCGCGCTCCTATCTCACCGACTTGGTTCCGACCGGCGAAACACCCAGCGCCGATGCCTTCTGGACCGATGTGATGTTTCAGGCAGTTCGCGATCAGGCGATCGGCCCACCGCTCGCGGCCCGAATCTACGCGATTGGCCATCTCGCAGGGTTTCTGTCACTGACGGCCGGCGACCGGAAGTATCACCAGCCTTTCCCCGAGCTTGGAAGCGCTCCGTCAGGAATTTCGAAGCGCGCCGCCTATGCTGCTGCTGTTGCTCAGGCGGCAGCCGAACCTCTTCAGACGCCACTCGGGGTTGATCTCGCTAGATTCCTAAATCGACTGGACGAACCCGGCGTTGAGGTCGAGGCCGGAGCAGCCTGGGGCCGAGATGTGGGAAACTTCATTCAGCGCAAGCGGGCCGTTGATGGCGGTCACGCCGAAAAGGTTCGATTTTATTTCGATCCCGAATACACACCTCGCAAGACGGTCGACAGCTGGTCTCATACGGGTCCCTACTACCGCACTGAGATTGGACCTCGATTCGAAACTTATGAACGCGGATTGTTCCCCAATCTTGGAAACATGATTCCTTTTGCGATCCAATCGAGGACGCAGTATGCAGCCGCGGAATTCCTTGACGTTCGTTCAAAAGAATTCGCTGACCAGTATGCAGAAGTGCGCGAATTGGGAGGAACCAACTCGACGTCTCGCACCGACGACGAATTCGAGATCGCCTTTTTCTGGGAAGATGGTCCGCGCGGCGGAACTGTCCCGGCTGCGTTGATTCATATTGCGCTGCGTCTCTTCGAGCAGGAAAAAGGTCAGCACAGTCTCACCGAGCGCGCTCAGCTGCTTGCCCAGATGAGCTGCGCGATGGCTGATGGTGGCCTCTCGGCCTGGCATTCGAAGTATTACTACGACGTTTTCCGACCCGAGACCGCGATCCGGCATACGGCTGAGAAACTTGGCAACCCGGATCCTCGCGTGAAGCGCGAGCGCGGATGGACCAGTCTCATTCCGACCCCGCCATTCCCGGCCTACGTTTCCGGCCACTCCACCTTCGCCGGTGCAGGGGCCGAGGTTCTCAAACAGTGGTTCGGCACCGATCACAAGACCTTTTCGGTCCGAGCTCTCGATACCGTGAACTGGCCTAAGCAGATCAGCGGTTCGACCCGCCACTACACCAACTTCACCACGGTTGCCGACGAAAACGGGCTCAGCCGAATCTACGGCGGAGTCCACTGGCAGCATGACAACATCGAAGGCCTCAAAATGGGACGAGCCATCGGTCGCCATGTTCACCACAACTTCCTCAACCGGGTATGATGCATTTAGAAACTCCACGAAATCTTCCGGCAATGCACTCCAAGTTGATCACCCGAATCAAAGCCCTCGCTTTAGCGGCGACGCTGCTTTTCGGATGGCTCGGTATCAGCCAGGCCCAGTCGCGTCTCGTCTCCGACGTCGATCGGCGAGCAGGCCCTCGCGCGACATTCCAGAAGCCCCTCGCGGCCGACATCGCCGATCATACCGTGCTTCTTGAGGGGATTCTCTTCTCCGGGGCCCAGTATCTCTTTGACGATCTCGACACTGCCGGGCTCGTCCCCGGCGGACAGGATCACTGGGAGCACATCTACGGCGGGCTCATAGATCTGCGGATTGTCCGAAAGCTGGCCAACACCTACTCCTACGGATTCGATGGCCGCCTCCTCATCGATGGGTTCGGCTGCGACAGCAGCACCGAGACGCGCTACGATGTTTTCATCCGCAGTTATCGAGGAACTTTATCCTACGGAAACTACGCTGACCGAAACATTCTCGCCCTCTCCGCTCGCGACACCCTCAGCGGCGAGGCAAACTTGTTCTACGATGGCTTTTTTGCTCCTTCGAACACGCGAGCGTTTCGCTACCGGGTGAGACTGTCGAGCTTCCTGATCGATGCGGCGGTCGATGACGATGGAGAAAACTGGAATGCCGGCTTTCTCTACCGCAGCCCATCCCGATACCAGAAAGACTCCTGGGCATTCCACTACTACGGCGGCGATTATCTCGGTCGCTACATGCGTCACGGAATCACCGGAGCCTATCAAATCAGCTACGGCAGCCTCGACCTGATCGCCAACGTGGCATGGGACACCTTTGACCCTTACGCAAACTTCGCGACCTTTGATCGGGTTTCGGCCAGCCTCGGGGCAAGCTTCAAATTCGAAGCGACCACCCTGTCGGCCGGGGTGCTAATCGCAGAGACGAACAACGGTGATCTTGAAACCGCCTACACCGCCGGGTTGCGGCACGATCTTGCCCGAGGCCTGAGCCTCAACTTCGGTTACCTCTATCTCGACAGCAACAGCATCGGGAGTGACGGCCTCGGCGTGACGCCGGGCGATTTTTCAGGGGTCCGCTCCTCGGTGACTTACCGCTTTTAGCAGCGACTTTCTGATCGAAATTCTCAGAATCCACCCATCAGCTGGAAGGTATAGCCCTTCAAATAATGTGTCTCGGGTAGAGTCGCGATGATTGGGTGATCCCGCCGCTGCTGATGAACCTCGAGCAGTCGCAAGGTCTTCTTGGCATCGACCGAGGCATCTCGAATCACATCCAGGAATTCCCTTTCGCTGATGTGATGGCTGCACGAAAAGGTCGAGAGGATGCCATCGCGGGTCAGCAGCTTGAGGGCCCGCAGGTGAATCTCTTTGTAGCCGCGGATCGCGCCAGCGAGTGACTTCCGATTCCTCGCAAAGGAAGGCGGGTCGAGGACGATCAGGTCAAAGCTGTCGCCTCTCGACTCAGCTTCTTTAAGAAAATCAAAGACGTTTGCCGTCTCCACCGAGATCGATACTTCATTCCGTTCCGCATTGAGCCGGGTCGCTTCGGTTGCCGACTCGCTGATGTCGACTGCTGAAACTGACTCCGCTCCCGCTATCGCCGCGTGGAGAGCAAATCCTCCCTGGTTGCAGAAACAATCGAGCACTCGTCGCCCTTTCGCGTAGCGCGCCACCGCCGCGTAGCTGTCGAGCTGATCGAGGTAGAGACCGGTTTTCTGCCCGGCCAGCAGATCAACTTCGAAACTCACCCCACCGATGGTCAAGGCGGTCGAACCCGACCAGTCTCCATAGACCACTCCCAGCCTCTCTTCGAGACCCTCAGCTTTGCGGCCGGATGAATCGTTTCGCTCGATCACCGCTGCCGGTCCAAATAAGTCGACGAGCGCCTCAACGATGAGGCCCTGCCTCTGCTCCATCGCCAGAGTCAGCGTCTGCAGCACAAAAACATCTCGGTAGCGATCGATAATCACTCCAGGGAGCCCGTCGGCCTCGCTCCAGGCGAGACGGTAAACCGGCTCCGGGAAACCGAGTTGCTCTCGATAGGCAGCGGCCCTTTCAATCCGACGTTTGAAAAATTCTCGATCGAGCTCCTGCTTCCGGCGCGAAATCCGACGAGCCACGATCTGAGACTGAGGATTGTAAATCGCACTCCCGAGCGGCCGATCTTTGAAATCCTTCAACGACACCACAGATCCGGCTTCTGGATTTCCAAAAGTCTTCTGGATCTCGCTGGCGTAGACCCAGTCGTGTCCATGAAAAATGCGTGAACGCGGTTTGACGACCAACCCTGGCATGGACCACACTGCCCTCCGTTCTTCCTCGCGTCAAAACACACCTCAAGTCAATTAGTCTGACTCCACGCAAGCGCTGAATCTTGGCTGGAACGATTTCTTCGAGTCGGCTTTCTCACCCCATCGCGCAAAAGGGCGCGTTCCAGCGCGGCTCATCAGAGACAACAAGATCACCTACGGTGCACTCACCGAGTCGGCGGACGAATACGAGGTCATCCTCGGCGGAAAAGTCTATCACGCCGCGGAAAACAATGCCGAGCTACCCGCGGTCGGAGACTGGGTCGCGCTCGAGCTCGGAACCGGTGATCTCGACACCGTCATTCGCGACCGCCTCCCCCGACAAACCTGTTTCTCGCGCAAAGCACCCGGCAGGAGCACGGAGG
>JBCCBR010000316.1:0-4734 GCA_039033935.1 Verrucomicrobiota bacterium | reverse complement strand
CCTCGCTCCGAGCGCTTCCGAGATCACTGACCGTTCGGCTTCTTGCGGGAAGCGCGAGAGTGTTGCGAGGTAGACTTCCTCAATTAAAACTTCAGTTGAGTATTCTCCGACAAGAGCTTCGGCCCCAGCCCGCAAGTTTGTAGCAAAGGTTTCGCTGGTCGAAAGATTGACCGCCTCGAGCGTACTGAGGTCACTCGGGCGAGAGGTTACTATCTGATCGCGGTTGGGGCGACCGAGCGCCCTCATCATGTCATCGGCGACGAGCAGCGAGGCGCGCACCGGATGGCCGCTTCCCACCGACGCCTTGGCGAGGGTCTCGCCGATTCGCTTGTCGGTCGCCTCTTTCCAGACTTTAACTGAAACGGGGAGCGCCGCCTCCCAAGGGAGAGACTGGAGATCCCAGCTCTGAGGTCGGGAGCCTCTCGGAACGGTCTCACTGACCTCCCAGCTCGAATCGGTCAGGATGATTTCCTCGCGGCCATCTTCATACTCAATCCTCACCGCGCAGAAGACGCCCGCTGCATTCGGCTTCGGCCCGGTATTTTCGGCAACAATCAGAAGTGTGTTTTTCTTGCGCAGTCGATTCCCGATCGGGGCAGCGCCCAGCTCGGTCCAGCGAGTCCCGGAAAGGACTTTCTGCTGGTTGAGATAGAGGGTGAAGACGTTGTCAGCCGCAGCGATGAGACCGGCTGAGCGGACTTTACCGGTCAGCTCAAACTCTCGGCGCAGCAGTATCTTCTCGCCGTGACTTGGTGGGCCAGGGGAAGCAGAAGGTCCCCAGATCCACTGGCTCTCAAAACTGAGCCGCTCAACTGTTTCCGGCTCGACCACACCGCGAGCGACCGGTGCCTGATAGGCTGCCGGTGCTGTGCCGGTGAGATGCCAGACCGTGTCGACAAACTGCTCGGCGGTCAGGCGCTTTGCCCGCGGCCCGGCAAAAGTGTAGTCTCCCGCATCTCCCCTCCCCTTTTCGATTACGGCACGACTCTGATAGGCGGAGGAGGTCGTGATCATGCGAAGGACGTGTCGCAGATCGTAGCCATGATCCTGAAAGTCGACAGCGAGCCAGTCCAACAGATCCGCATCCCATGGCTCCGTCTGCATCGCATCGAGCGGGTGGACAATGCCTCGTCCCATCAACTGTCCCCAGAGACGGTTCACAATGGTGCGCGGAACTCGACCATTCTCAGGATGCACCATGAGAGCAGCGAGCTGGGTCAGCCGCTGATCTTTTGGTAGCTCGGCATTGACTGTCCCGATCTCAGGAAAGAGCCACGCCGCCTCGGCCGTTTCCCCAGTCGGCTTATCGCAGCGATGGATTGCGATCTCCTCGTCTGAATAGATCGCAGCGAGGCCATAGGCATCCGCCAGTGTCCATCGGTCGACGAAGCTGTCGTGGCAGGACGCACACTTCATGTTTATACCGAGAAACGATTGAGAGATGCTTTGCGAAAACTGGATTGGTAGAGTCTGCCCGGCACTGACCGTGCCGCGCCATTTGATACCGTCGATGAATCCAGCACTCGCAGGGGTTGGTGGCGCAATCAGCTCACTAACCATTTGGTCGAATGGTTTGTTATCGAGCAGGCTGGCGTAAAGCCAGGTACTAATTTGCTCTCTCCCACCGGTGATGAATCCGGTGCCGTTGTAGTCGTTGCGGAGCAGATCGTTCCAGAAGGTCAACCAATGTTCCGTGTAGGCGAGATCATCGGCCAATAACCGATCGATCAGTTTGGCGCGCTTATCGGCAGCGTCATCAGCAAGAAAGGCGCGAGCTTGTGCCGCGGTCGGGAGCAGCCCGACCAGATCAAGCGAAACCCGACGCAGAAAGGTCGCATCATCGATCGGCTCGAGCGACTCGATCTCACGATCTGCCTGATACTTCGCAATGAGACGATCAATCGGATGATCGCCCGCGCCACTTATCGGCGGCAAGTCGGGACGCCGTGGCCGAAACGGTGGCTCATAAGCCGGTTCTCCGAAGCTGAAGCCGGGAGTCCACTGGAGTCCCTCGTCGACCCATCTTTTGAGAATGGCCACTTCTGCGCTGGAGACCCGCGGTTTGTCTTCCGGCGGCATCTGGTAATCGGGATCGGGATCGAGAATCAGCTCGATGAAATAGGAGGCCTCGGCGTCTCCCGGTTCAGCAGTGTCACCATCGAGGAAAAGCTCCCGCGTATTGATCGAGAAGCCGCCCTTGGCCTCTTCCTCCGCATGGCACTGCCCACAATGCTGCTTCAAAATTGGCACGACCTCGTGAGCAAAGTCCACCGGTGCAGCCTCGAAGAAGGCTGGAATGAAGGTGACGGTCCAAACCAGGGTCAGGCGCTTCATCATCGGGGATTATCTAATCAGTCTACGGTATGATAGCGGATCACCCAGAACGCGATGCCGCCCCTCTCTTCGGCACGCCCTGTATCGGATGAGGTCAGAAAAAAACTCTGCGTCAGGCACCAATGGGCATCAGTCCACTTCACCAAAGTGGTCAAAATCGCGCCGATGCAATTTCTCGGATCGGCTGATCTCTTCGTAATTGGTTGGACCTCGGCGAAGGAATTCGCTACAGACTTCGAGACTGATCGACTTCATGCAAATCCACACTTTTCCAGACAAAGCCTCGATGGGTCGGGCGGCCGCTGAGGCAGGTGCCGCCGTGCTGAAAGAGACTCCAAACGCACGCTTTATCGTCGCGACGGGAGCTTCTCAGTTTGAAATGCTGGATCACCTCACCACGCTAGATCTGCCCTGGAGCAGCATGACCGGCTTTCATCTCGACGAGTATGTTGGACTGCCAATCACTCATCCGGCGTCCTTCCGGGCTTATCTCTGGCAGCGGTTCGTTTCCCAACTGCCTCTTCCGCCGCAAGCGTTTCACTTTCTCAACGCAGAGACCGCACCGGAGGCGGAGTGCGCCCGGGTCGGCGAATTACTCTCGGTCGCTCCAATCGATGTCGCATTTGTCGGGATCGGGGAAAATGGTCACCTCGCCTTCAATGATCCACCTGCCGACTTCGAGACCGATCGACCGTATCTCGTCGTCGGTCTGGACCACGCCTGCCGCGAACAGCAAGTCGGTGAGGGTTGGTTCCCCGATCTCGAATCCGTTCCCGACAAAGCGATCTCGATGTCGATTCGACAGATTCTGAAAAGCCGAAAAATCATCTGCACCGTTCCGGACGCCCGCAAAGCAGAGGCCGTGCGTGGGGCATTTGAAGGCACCATCACTCCGGACGTTCCCGCCTCAATCCTTCAGACCCACCCGGACTGCGAACTTTTCCTAGACGAGGCGGCTGCAAAATTGCTCAAGCAAATTCGATAGACAGTCACCATTTAACACAACCATATCATGGATAATTTCTCATTTGCAGGATTCGCTGACGAAGCCGAGAAGAGCCTCGACGGCCAGATCGAGACGCTCCGAAAAGCGGGGTGGAGTGCGATCGAGCTCCGGCTCATCGATGGCAAAAATATTGTCGATCAGAGTGACGAGGAATGGGCATCGACGCGCGATCAGCTTGCAGAAGCGGGCATCGAGATTGTGGGCTTTGGCGGACAGATCGGAAACTGGGCGCGTCCGATCACGCATGATTTTCAAGTCGACCGGGACGAGCTGCAACGCGTCGCACCGAGGATGCGAGAAGTGGGCTGCCAGTTTCTGCGAGTGATGTCTTACCCACAGCCTGCCGAGAATCCGATCGAGCGGAGCGAATGGAAAGCCGAGGTAATCCGACGCCTTGGAGAGCTCGCGAAAATCGCGGAAGATGAAGGTGTCATTCTTGACCACGAAAACTGTTCTGGTTATGGAGAAACAGCCGAAGGCTTCCTCGAACTGGCCGAATCGATCGACAGCCCTGCTTTCAAACTGGTGATGGACACAGGAAACAATAGCCTCCATGCCAACGACGTGATGGCGACCTGGGCCTACTACGAGGCCTGTCGCGAACACGTCGTCCATGTCCATATCAAAAGCGCCAAGCCAAATCCTAAGGGCGGTGATCACATCACTTGTTTTCCCAGCGAAGACCCCGTCCAGGAACGGATTCTTCGCGACCTCGCTGCTTCCGGTTATCGAGGATGGCTCTCCATCGAGCCACACATCATGGCCGCGATTCACGAAGGAAAGGACGTCGAAGACTCCACCGAGGCTGTTCGCGTCTGGGTCGAGTATGCAGCCGAGCTCGAAGCCATGGCCCGACGCGCGGCGGGGTGAGGGAAGACTATCACAGCCACATTTTTGCAAATGCGGCTACATCGAAAACAGTAGCCGCGCTTGCAAAAGCGGGGCCGAGATGCAGCATCCGATCACGACACCAAGTCCCCATTTTTGCAAATGCGGCTACACTGGAGACTGTGGCCGCGCTTGCCAAAGCGGGGCCGAGATTCGGCGTCCGATCACGCTACCCAGTCCGCATTTTTGCAAATGCGGCTACGTCGAAAACTGTAGCCGCGCTTGCCAAAGCGGGGCCGATATTCGGCGTCCGATCACGCTACCAAGTCCACATTTTTGCAAATGCGGCTACACTCTCATCTCCCAACTTTCAGGACTTCCCCCGATCTCACGAGAATCAGCTCGGTCTCAATTTCATCAACCGGGATCCTCGTGATGCGATGGAGTACCACTCGGTAAGTGTCGAGCTGAGGACCATAAATCTCCTCGAGTTTCGAATACTCATCGGACCCCGAGATCTGATCGGTTTTGAAGTCGGAAATCCGGGCTGAAAGGTAATTACCTTT
>JBCCBR010000315.1:0-4750 GCA_039033935.1 Verrucomicrobiota bacterium | reverse complement strand
GAGGGGTCTGTCCCTCTGACGGGCGGGGCTTCCTATCATGAGCTCGATCAGGTCACTGTGGTCGCGAGTCGATCTCACCTCACCACCGCGGTCGAGGCCTTCGTCGCCGACCTCAAGCAGGCCGGAAAGGAAGTCGAGTTTCTCTCTGCGGGGAGCTCGCTCAAACTCTGTCTTGTCGCCGAAGGCAAGGCTGACGTTTACCCTCGCCTCGGCCCGACCATGGAATGGGACACCGGCGCCGCCCATGCCATTGCCCTCGAGGCCGGGCGAGAGGTCGTGCGGGCGGATACTGGCGAGCCGTTGACTTATAATAAGCCCGAGCTGCTGAACCCGCATTTTCTGGTGCGATGACAGACCCTGCCAGTGATTTGCACTCGGATTTCAATCTCGGACGAGGGGATAGCTGACCCCAACTCCAAGTGCCGACTTCCTCTTTCACCGAGGTGCGAGTTGGCTGATCTACCGCCTTCCCTTGCCTCCAGCCTGATTTCCTCCACCACGCTGCTGCTGCTGAGGTTGTTGCTGGCCGCTTTGTGGTTGAGTCTGACCGCGCGGGAAGTCCGGTAGCTCGCGGCCATCGACGAGTCGCATCATCGCACCCCGAATCAAGTTGCCGCGTTCTTCACGCGACATGTCTTGCCGCGTCCGCTGGACGTAGCCGATGTATTCCCGGAGCTGCTTCTGCTTTTCTTCGGGAAGGGAGCGAAAGCGATCGACATCCTCCTTCGAAGGACCTTTTCGCTCTTCGCCGCCTTTGCCCTTTTCTGATTGTGGTTTTGGTTGAGGGGCAACCTGGGAGTCGTCATATCTCAACTCGACCTCCTCTCCGTCGAAACCGATCGTTGCCCTGACGTCTCCCAGTGCCTCGGCCTCGATAATGCTAAGGAGCGCCAGGCCAGTCTCGGCGTCGGGTTGTGGTAAAATGACGAGCGTCTTTTCCGTCTCACGATTGTAGAGAGTAGCGATCGAGATATCGTCGATCTGGGCAACCCCTCGCAGGGCGTAAGTCTCGGCAAGACTGAGCACCCGCCGAAACGGACTAGGCCCCTTTAGTGACTCGAATGCACTGGGCTGAACTGAGGCAGGGAGAGCGACCATCTTGGTTTCCTCGACGCCGCTTGCGGATAAGCAGAATAGCGAAATCAAACTGGCCAAGATCGACCGGTGATATCCTATAAATCGCTTCATCATACCCTGTTGAATGAATGACCATACCCTCTTCAGTTGGAGATCAAACAGGGTCTGGTCATTCATCTAACCCTGTTGCTTCGCGAAAGTCGTGCTCAAAATGCGGCTAATCTCCGGTTGGTTGGCTCCAGCTCTTGGGCATCAGGAAAAGCCGCACGCAAAGGCGCAGGGGCGCAAAGGCCGAGGTTTCGGAGCTTTTATTGTGTGGATTCAGCGTGGACTTGGCAGTTGCCGCCGATTTGAAAGACTTCCGGAGGTAGGACTACTCCAGACAGGTCTTTGCGCCTTCGCGTGAGCCAAGTTCTTCGAAGCCTGAGCCGATGTGGTCTCGTTCATCCGGAAAAGCCGCACGCAAAGGCGCGGAGGCGCAAAGGCGGGGGCTTCGGAGGATTTATTGTGTGGATTTAGCGCGGACTTGGCAGTTGCTGCCGATTTGAAAGACTTGCGGAGCTGGGGGCTACTCCAGACAGTTCTTTGCGCCTTCGTGTGAGCCAAGTCCTCCGAAGCTTGAGCCGATGTGGGTCTCGGTCATCTGGAAGAAGCGAAAGTAGTGGCGCAAAACTATCGCTCTGAAACCCCAACATTCAAAGTTCTTCGGGCAGGCCGTTTGCGACGCGTTGGATTCCTTCCTTCATCAACTCGGCGCCGAAGTTCAGCAGAATACCTAGTCGAATGTTTGCTAACTTTAAATAAGTCAGGACCTGCTTTTTGTGAATCGCGTTCAGCTTTTCTACAGACTTCAATTCGAGAAGCACAACATCTTCAATGATCATGTCTGCACGGAAGCTTTCATCAACGATGTTCCCATCCCACTGAATTGGAACCGGGGCTTCTGTTTCGACCCGAAGACCAGTCTTCCTCAATTCGTAGGCGAGTATTCTCTGGTAAACTGATTCGAGAAGTCCTGGTCCAAGCTTGCGATGAAGACCGATCGAAGTGTTCACGATTATCTTTGATATCTCATTCTCGTTCATTACCCTCACTTCTCAGTTGTCAGCCCTGTATTGATATTAGAATCGGTGCTAACGGTCGCAAAAGACTATGCGAAGGAGGGTAAAACCTGTGGCTCCGCGTGCTTGCTTTCTCCTATTCGGATTTGTACGTTTCAAATAATTTCATCAGCCAAGCCCTTGCGCCTCTGCGCCTTTGCGTGAGTCCAATTCTCCGAAGCCTCCGTTGCTGAATCTCGTGCATCTGGAAAAGCCGCCCGCAGGGGCGCAAAGGTTCTGGCTGTGGGGCTTTGTCATTCTGCATGACCTGTTTTTCATCGACCGGCATGCAGCGAGCACTCGTGTGCGAGCCACTCAAACCCTTGGCGGCTCGAAGCCTTTGCGTGAGGCCGATTCTTCTGCGCCTGAGCGAGCGTTCCACTATTTGGCGAGGGCAGCGCTACTGGAGCTGCTGATCCTCTTCTTCGGTCAAATACCAGCGTGCCAAGGTGATTTGGCAGACGGCCTGAGGCTCCTCTTCCTGAGCTCTAGGGTCGATCCGCAACTGAAGCGATTTGATGACTTGGAATTGCTCCGGATCCTGCAGGGTGGTGAGCCAGTCTATCACCTGGCTTTCATCGCCACGTAGACTGAGCCGCACGGCGACTTCAGTGAAGAAACGATTTCGCTCGACGTCCTGGAGACTCTGCTGCTCGATTTTGATTTTTCGTTCGAAGAGTTCGTCCTGGACGGTTTGGAGTAGATCGCCCTGCACTTTGCCGAGACTGGCCCCATCGAGCTTCGGCATGTTCTCACCGAGCCAGCGTTCTCTCACGTCGGTCTTCTCGGCGTCTTCGAGCCACATTTCCTGATCGCCGAGCTGGTTCTTCAGCTCTCTGACCTTGGCATCTCCTCCGGAAAGATCGCGAACCAGGACGCGCGCGAGAAACCCGTTCGCGACGAGAAAGATCACGAGCGCACAGAGACCGAGGAGGGCCTTTTCTCTACCCGTCAATCCGCGCATCTTTTGGTCTCGCCTCCATCACAAAGGTTGCTGTGTTATTCGACTCCACTTTCGGGTTAGGCATGGTCCACTCGTAGGCCTCAAAAGCGACGTTGGATTGTAAATCCTCGAGCAGTCGATTCGCAAACTGGACATCGCGAGCCTGCCCTCGAATGGTGATTTTTCGCCCCTCGGTCCGGTATTCCCGCAGCACTACGCCGCTGCCTGGCATCGCCTCGGTGATCCGTGAAAGTTGCAAAACGGGGAACCACTCCAGATCAAACGCCGGCTCGAGGGTCCGCCATCGTTCTTCGAAGGCCTGGATGCGCTCGACGTCTGGCTGGAGCACGCTGACCTGATCTTCGAGCGCGGCAATCTCATTTCGGGTCGTCTCTGCTTTTTTCCAGAGTAAGGCGGCGACCACTCCGTAAATCGCCAATCCGACGATGACCGCGAGCGTTACGATTCGTCCCGTGCTGCGTCCCCGGCGAGCTCGCTTGATCGTGCTCGGCAATAGTCTCGCTCGGGCATCCGCGCGACTGCGCGTCGCAGTTGCTGAAACTACCGATGCCCGCAAGTCAGAAGCTGACTGAAAGGAAGAGAGGTCCATCGGATCGACCCCCTCTTCTTCGAGGGCGAGCTGACAGGTGTGAAATTCGAGCTCGCTGAGTGCCGGATCGCCGCCCAGAGTGAGGAGGATAAGCCGAATTTCTTCGCCGACAGCGCCACCTATCCGGTCGGCCCCACTCAAAATCTGACTGTGGACCAGCTCGCCTGCAGCAAAGACCGAGAGGATGAGTCGGCCCCATTCCCGGCGGACGACCAGCTCGCTACCGGGCTCGGCCCAGATGTTGTCCGCCAACGTGTAGCCGACGAGTCCCGGTGCCCACGCGTCATCCGGAAGATTCTCGACGGCGTGTACTGCCAGGGTCGATCCTTCCGGGCGCTTTGAAAGCACATCAAAATCGTAGAGCAACTCGCCGTCGGCTCGCGAGACGTAGCCACGCTTCTCGAGTTGGGCGAACACCATGTCTTCAAACAGGCCGCTGTCGCCAGTGGGAAGCGAGACCGAAAAGGTCGAGCCAAGCTCGGTTGGAAGCCCCACCAAGACGCCATCTCCTCGGCCAACTAATTCTGGAAAGGTCGCCGCTTGCTTCGCGACACGCTGCCCCTTGATCAGGAGCCACCCCGAGTCGGGGGCTGGAAGTGCAAAGGTGCCGGAAGCCATCTACGTTGAGAGTCAGGAAACACCGGGATTGTTCGGGAGTTGCTCGCAAGATGCAAGTCGAGAGACGGCGGATGCTCTTGGGTTTGGATCCGCAGATTTTCAGGATTTCCGCAGATTCTCTTCTGCTTCCGTCGACAAGCCATTCAGTAGCCGCATTTGTAAAAATGGGGCTCGGTTCAGCTCACCGAACGCTCAAGCCCTGCCCCGCTTTAGGAAAGCGAGGCTACAAATCTGCGGATAGAATCCAAATCCAGGGGCGAGGGAATATTCCGCAAATGGTCTCGAGTCCGCTTCCGTCGACAAGCCATTCAGTAGCCGCATTTGCAAAAATGGGGCTCAGTTCAGCTCACTGATCGCTCAAGCCCTGCCCCGCTTTAGGAAAGCGAGGCTACTAATCTGCGG
>JBCCBR010000314.1:0-4775 GCA_039033935.1 Verrucomicrobiota bacterium | reverse complement strand
GCTATCACATGAATAAACGGCATTGGAATACGGTGGTGCTCGATGGCAGTCTCCCCGACTCTTTTATCTCTGACCTGATCGTCGACTCCTATCGCCTCGTCATCCAATCGCACAAAAAAGCAGACCGCGAAAGACTGACCGCTCAGCTCGCAGAGTGGCTTGCCGGAGGATCATCTTAGGCTTCACCATGAAGGGACCTCGAAAAACTGCTCTTTTCCAATGCCGCACGAGTCAGTAACTGCCATTACCCGAGGGGTTGAGCTGCTGCCCGATGGCACAAGGAATCACTTCCAAAGAAAAAATTTCGCAGAAAGCATTTGTTCGGAGCCCTTAACTACCTAAGCTTTCCATCATGCTGGAATTCGCGGTCCTAGGTAGTGGCAGTTCAGGGAACAGTGCCCTGGTGCGCTTTGGCGACACCACCCTGCTGATCGACGCCGGCCTATCCGCCCGACAGCTCACGACTCGGCTTGAGAAGCTTGGGGTCGATCCCGATTCTCTCAACGCCATTGTCCTCACCCACGAGCATGGTGACCATGCCCGCGGGATCGACGTCTTTTGCCGAAAGCGCTCCATCCCGATTTACGCAACCACTCACACAGCCGCCCTCGTCCGCGAGGGAGTGACCTCTCCCGTGACTTGGCGGGCCTTCGAATCAGGCTCCAGTTTTACAGTTGGGAAAGTTCGGTTCGAGAGCTTTTCGGTGCCGCACGATGCGGTCGATCCAGTCGGTTTTGTGATCGACGGAGGAGGCTCCCGCCTCGGATTTTTGAGCGATACGGGCCATGTCACTCGCCTCATCCTCGAGCGGCTCAAAGGGGTCGATACTCTTTTTACCGAAGCGAATTACGACGAACTTTTGCTCCAAAACGATACCAAGAGGCCCTGGGCCACCAAGCAGCGAATCAGCAACCGCCACGGTCATCTCTCCAACGAGCAGGCCGCCGAGCTGGTAGCCGCAGTCGTCTCGGAACGCTTGCAGCGGGTCGTCCTCGGCCATCTCAGCAGTGACTGCAACACAGCGGAAATTGCGACCCGCATCATTTCAGAGAAGTTGGTTTCCCAAAACCGAGTCGATGTCCCGGTCGAGTGCGCTGATCGGAGCGAGCCGCTCCCGTTTGTCCCTGTCAATGCAGCGGCCCCGGAGCCGGTGGTGGCAATGCAGGATCGAGACACCCCCCCTCCCGTCTCTGCCCAAAACCGCGTCGCTGAGCCGGAGAGCCCTCGCTGGAAGCGGTCCCAAGCGCCACAGCCGCGACGTGCACCGATCATTCCAGACGAGCCACTCACTCAGACCGAGTGGGCTTTTTAACTGGCGAGTGCGCTTTTTAGTAGCAAACTGTGCGGCTCTCCCGATCGCCGGAGACATCCGCCATGACACCGCTGACCCCGTCCCCTGAGGCTTTTCGAACACTTGCTGAAAGTGGAAATCTCCTTCCAGTCTGGACCGAGCTGGCAGCCGACTACGAGACTCCGATCGGGGCATTTCAGAAGCTGACAGACGGCTACGACGGGCCCGGCTTTCTTTTTGAATCTGCTGAAAACAGCGAGCAAATTGGCCGCTACTCTTTTCTCGGGACCCATCCCCGCCTCGAAGTGCGGGCCTACGGGCGGCATATCGAGACGCGAGAAAAAGGTGCGGCAATTCCCCAAGTCCGCGAGCTCAGCGAAGACGAGGGAGACCCACTCCATGAGGTTGAGCGAATCATGGCCGCTTTCGAGCCAGCTGTTGCCGATGGGCTTCCTCCCTTCGTCGGTGGTGCGGTTGGCTTCCTCGGCTACGACATGATCCGCTTCTTCGAGCCGAGTGTGCCGGGGCCGCCTGATGAGGGTCTCGAGCTCCCGGACATGGTATTTGTGATCACAGATACGCTCGTCATTTTCGATCACCGTTTCAGGAAGATCCAGGTCGTCGCCAATGTCGCGCTGGATGACTTTGATTCACCCAACGACGCCTACGCTTCGGGACGCGAGAGAATCGACGCCGTGATAAAGACGCTTTCGAAATCTCAGCCGATCGCCCCATTTTCCCTGATGGAAGATCCCGGGGAGGTTGAAATGGTCAGCAACACGACTCGGGAAGAGTATGAGTCGATGGTGGAGCAGGCGAAGGAATACATTCGCGCCGGGGACATTTTTCAGGTCGTTCCGTCGCAACGCTTCGAGTCAGATTACCCCGGCACCCCGCTCGACCTCTATCGAGCGCTCCGGCATGTGAATCCCTCCCCCTACATGTTCTGCCTTCAGTTTGGGGATGAGTTTTCACTGGTCGGCAGCTCGCCGGAGGTTCATGTCCAGGCGATCGACGGAAAGATTCGGATCCGACCGATTGCCGGGACTCGTCCTCGTGGCGAGAACGCTGAAGCCGACCAGGCCTTCGCCAACGATTTGCTTGGCGATCCGAAAGAATGTGCTGAGCATGTCATGCTGGTGGATCTCGCTCGCAACGATGTCGGGCGGGTTGCTCAATATGAGTCGGTCAAGGTTAGCGAGTTCATGATCATTGAGCGCTACAGCCACGTCATGCACATCGTCTCCGACGTGATTGGCCAACTCAGACCCGATTGCACCGCCTACGACGTGATGCGCGCAACCTTCCCCGCTGGCACCGTCAGCGGGAGTCCCAAAGTCCGCGCGATGCAGATCATCGACGAGTTCGAGAAGTCAAAGCGAGGGGCCTACTCGGGCGCAGTTGGCTATTTCGGCTTCGACGGGAACCACGACAGCTGTATTGCACTCCGCACCGTTGTCCTCAAAAATGGCAAAGCCTACGTCCAGGCCGGCGCTGGAGTGGTTGCCGATTCCGTGCCCGAGAACGAATATTTCGAAACGGTCAATAAGGCGAAAGGAATGCTGCGAGCAATCGAGCGCGCCAAAGTGCTGGGGCGACCGGATCAGGGATAGTCAGAACTTTCATCGCGGCACTGAGGTCCCTCGCCCTCAAGTCTCAAATCAGTCGCAGCCATACTCTAACAATAGGTTTTCCGATAAGCCATCGGAGTTATCCCCATGTGCTTGCGAAACTGTCGGGAAAACGCGGCCTGATCGTAAAAGCCGAGATCGGTGGCGATGTCCGCAATCTGGCGGCGAGTCCGGCGGAGTTCATCGCAGGCGGCGTGAACTCGCATTTTGATGATGTATTGCTGAGGTGGGGTTTTCAGATACTCCTTAAACTTGCGCTCAAATTGCCGGACGGACAGATCACACATTTCGGCAAGCTTCGGGATCAGTATTTCCCGATTGAAATGGCCGCCAATATACCTGAGGGCCGGTGAGAGATCAGAGTCTGGCGGCAGCAAGTCGCGCTGCTTATCGAAGTCCTGAATCGTTCCCATGACGCCGATCACCTCCCCGGCGCGGGTCTTGACCGGGATTTTGTTGGTCAGAAACCAGGCCGGAATCCCCTGACGACTGATGAAGACCTCGACGATTTCGAGCATTGGCTCGCCGCTCTCAATCACTTTGAGATCATCCGCCCGGAATTTCTCGGCGAGGGAGTGAGGCAGCAACTCAAAATCAGTGACCCCCCAGAAATCAGCTTCATCATCGTAGCCGTAGAGGTCGAGCAGAGCTCGATTCGCAGCGAGCAGCCTCCCCTCTCGATCTTTCGCGAAAAACAGCACCCCGGGGAGGTGATTCATCAGCAAATGGAATCCAGATTCTGGCTGGATCGCCATCAAAAACTCATCGCGTAGTTGTTGTCTCTCGGCTCGTTCCATCGGGTGAAAGAAATCGGTTTTTCAAATCGTATTCACGATTTAGCTTAGTGGCGACAAGTTGCTTTGCTCAGAGACGACATGACCGAAGATTACAACCCCGAAGAGGCTCTCAAGGAATACGGATATGGCAAAAAATCGAGCCCGGGTAAAACGGTCGCCATTGTCCTGTTGCTTCTGCTCCTCATAGCTGCGGTGGGCGGCGGCCTCTACATCGGCAAACTCTGGAGCGAAGAGCAGAGTAAAAGCCTCACCTACAAGCAACAGATCGACTCCGTTGTGCCCCGGGTCAGCGAATTGGAGAATCGCAATACAGAACTCTCAGGCATAGTCGCAGACAAACAAGCCGAGATCGAGCGCATCCGGGAAGAATGGGCCGCCCAAGTCGACATGCTCGAAGCCCGCCATAAGGAGCAGCTCCAGCGCACCTACGGCCAGATGAATGAAATCGTCTATGACAGCAAAAAAACGCTTTCCTACATCGGCGAAATCGAGACTCGTTTGCGCGAAGGTCAGCAGATTGATCAGGAAGAGTCAGCCACACTGATGGGAGTCATCAACGGCCTCGCTTTTCTTCATCAGCAATACCAGAAGCCACTGACGGAGTTCCGCGAAGTCGATCGCTACCTCAATCAACAGCTCGCGCAGCTCCCACCGCCGGCAGCCGACCCGAAGGAGACCACGCCTCTGGGACGGCGTCTTTTCAAAAATCGGGAATATCAGGAAGAGCGCGCTGCTTACTTTGAGAACCAGGGCCGTCGCTCTGCTCTGGTCGAGGCTCGCAATCGAGTGAATACCGCCTACGCCTCTGCCCAGCGCCAAATGAAAGCGCTCCAGGTCGACCTCAATCGCTACCTCAGCCAGCTAGACGAAATCGTCGACTCCAACGAAGCGAGTGCCGAAAGTGTCGAAGAGTTTTTCACGACCTCCAGAGAGATTCTCAAGATTCACGATCGCATCATGAGCATCGGGCCCTCCGGGACGCCTTCTGTGAAACCCTGAGTGGCGCAGCCAGGACCCGACAAATCGCTATGAAAGGTCGCGTCATCGCCATGACGG
>JBCCBR010000313.1:0-4785 GCA_039033935.1 Verrucomicrobiota bacterium | reverse complement strand
CACATGTATGACGTTGAGATGGAGAGCGAGACTCGCATTGCAGCGGTGCATGCATTTGACACTCGCAGCGGAGAGATTCGTCGCTTCGAGGGAGACTTTTTCTGCGATTCGACCGGTCATGGCTACCTCGGCACCAAAGCCGGAGCGGAGTATCAGAGCACCGAGAAAGATCGCCTTGGGATGTCCAACATGTGGACCTGGGAAAACGCCGATACACCACAGGATTTCGCGACTCAGCCATGGATGCTGGAGCTCGATGAAGGTGAATTCCCCTACCCTCGTAAATTCCACGCCGAGTGGTTCTGGGAGAGTGGCTACAACAAAGATCCACGGAATGATCTCGAAGCAATTCGCGACTGGAACAACCTGGTCGCCTACAGCGCCTGGAACGCGATCAAGAATCGCGAGGCCTACGCCCCTTCCGACCCCGACGGTCAGGCCCATGCCAACGCCAGACTTACCTGGATGGCCTACGTCGGTGGCACCCGAGAAACTCTGCAGTTGCTTGGCGACATTATCCTGACCCGCGAAGACATCATCTCGAAGCGGCCTTTCCCCGATGGGTGTGTCCTCACGACTTGGTCGATCGATCTCCACTACCCAAAAGAGCAATTCATCGGCCGCTTCGAGAGCAATCCTTTCATCGCTTACGCTGACCATGGTAAAGGAGTCGACCGCCGCCGGGGCTACCCCGTCCCCTATCGGTGTTTTTACTCTCGAAACATAGAAAATATGTTTATGGCCACTCGATCGATCAGCGTCGATCGGGCCGCACTCGGCACGATCCGAGTCATGAAAACAATCGGGATGATGGGTGTCGTCGTTGGAAAAGCTGCCGCTGTAGCGAAGAAACACGAGACAACGCCACGCCAAGTTTATTACCAGCACCTCGATGAGCTCATTAACCTGATGCAGATGCCGGGGAATGTCCGCCGCGAAAGCCTTGATAGTGAGTTTTTCACTGATGAAAGCATCGAATATCCCGGCGAAGTCGAGCTTGACTGGGTCCCACGGAACCGGCTTTCAGGAATCGTTATAGACGACAATCAAGCTCAATACACCGGCAGCTGGAAACAAGGAGGGGGCCTCAAGATGTATGTCGAAGAGGGCTACCACCATAGCACTGAGAAAGGTGCGAGCGCTCGCTACGAGTTCGAGGTGCCACGCGACGGCGACTACGAGGTTCGGATTTCTCACCAACCTCATCCGAATCGCGCAACCAATACCCCAGTGACAGTGGTTTCTGCAGAGGGCGAAACCACCATTCAGGTCGATCAGACCGTAGCGCCCCCGCTCCAGTATGGGTTCTTTGGATTGGGCGTTCACACATTCAAAGCTGGGGAAAAAGGAGCAGTCGTCCTCAAAGTCGAAGACGTCGATGGACAGGTCCATGCCGACGCGGTGCAGGTTTTGCCGGCAGATCGGTAGGTCTGCCCTCGCCTGCTGCGGTCAGCAACTGGTCGGTTCACCCACCGCCAGCTTGACCGCGTGGGGAATCGCCTCTTTAACGAATTCGAGACACTCCACTGCTCCGCTCGGCTTACCTGGCAAAGCAATGACGAGTGACTGGTCGACAATGGCGGCGAGTCCTCTCGACAGGATTGCGTTGGGGGTGATCGAGAGCGACTTCGCCCGCATCTGCTCGCCAAACCCGGGAATTTCGACTCGCATGATCGCTCGGATTGCTTCCGGGGTCTGATCTCGCGGAGCGATCCCGGTCCCGCCGGTTGTGAGGATCAGGCCACAGCCCTGTCCCGAAAAGCCACGCAGCGTGGTCTGAATACGCTCGAGCTCGTCGGGGACGATTGATTCTGCGATCACCTCCCAACCGAACGTTTCGCATGCTCGACGGACCGCTGGACCGCCAGCGTCCTTATATTCGCCAGCGGCTGCTCGATCGGAGACTGTTATCACCCCGACCCGGATTGGACTCTGCATCTCAGGTTTTCCAGAAGAAGCGGCGTTGATACCCTAGTAGAGCGACTCAACCCCTTCGTTGCTGTAGTAGCCCTGCTGCGCTGACTGAGTCGACTGGTATCTCCCCGAGGCATAGCTGCCGCTGCTTGGAGAATGTGCCGTCGTCCCGGTGTAAGGGCTCTGGCTCGATGAGTAGCTTGGCGCGATCGCACGGGCCTCGGTCGACCGTGCCGGAGCCTCGCTGAAGCCGCCGGTCGGAGACTGGGGAAGCGGCGGGTAACTAGTCGTGCTGGAAAGTCCGCCCGCAGCGCCCGAGGCGCTTCCAAGCCCGGGCGGAGGTGCCGAGGTGGGAATCTGGAGCACGTCACCGATCGAAGCCCGAGCGGTCGACAGCCCATTTGCTGCTCTGATGCGACTGACGCTGGTATTGTAAGTCGCGGCAAGGTCGTAAATCGTTTCCCCGATCCGAACGCGGTGCTCGATCAGCTGCTCACCCTGACGAGGGACAAATCCCGGAGCGACTCGTGCGGTCTGCCGCGTCGATGGGACGGGGCTCGGTGTGGTCTGCTGCAGAGCCGGATTGTTGCCTGCCGCGGCATTCGCATAGACATCGCGTGAAAAGCGATCGTTCGCTGCGGAGCTCGCCTGAACTCGGCTTGGAACTGACCCGTCGGTCCCGGCGTAAGGCGAGGAAGATGCCGCAACCGACTGCCCCGGACTAGGACGCGCGCCATTTGTGGCCGCAGCGAGAGCCGCCTCGCTCAGACCGGAGTCATCAATCGTCGGGACCTCCACATTGTCGGGGAGGGCTCCTGACGAGTCGGTCCCGCCGTAGATCGAGGATTCCTGAGAGTAGTCAGCAGGAGGAGGGGCAACCGTTGGTGCGGAAGCTTCCATCTCGGCCTGCTGGCGACTGGCGCAACTCACGGAGAAAAAGAGAGCGAGCAAAAGCGCGATGCCAGTTTGGCCTCTCAACGAGGTCAGACACATAGGAACAGATACCATCAAGCGAATCGTGTGAAAAGTCGGTTTTTGCCCGCTTCAGCAATTGGGGGCGGTCTTTTGACGGCCTCACAAGTTTGAGAAGACTGTTGATCAACTCCCTCCGCCATCTTCGCGAATCCGAGCGGGTTCGGTATTTCAACAATTTCTTAACGCATTAGACCGCTTTCGAATTAGGCAAAGTCACCTCTCAGTAGCGCTCCCGCTCGGTTCCTCTTCAATCAGTCTCATCACCATCCCAATCACGTAGGGCCTGGCGCTGCTTGCGGCGTCCCGCCCGATGCTCGATCTGACGCTTCTGCTTCGGTGTAAGCTCCTCACGGGCGCGCTGCCACGGTTTTGGTCCAGCGTCACCTGCCATGATGCTCCCGAGGGGAGTGATTTCGGCAACGATTTCGGCCAAATCGAAGTGCTCGATTTGCGCCCTTACTTGCGGAGCTGGCTTGTAGCCGAGTGGACTCTCACTGAGATCGCCCTTTCCATAAAACCATCTGATGTCGAGTCCCTTCGTGGCTTGCTGGATCGCTCGCGCTACGGTCGAGTCAGTTACCTCCCCGCTCGCTTTACGAAACTCGCGCATCATCGCCGTGCGCGACTGATTTCTCCCGGCCCCATGAGGGGCAAAGCCGAGGTAATTCTGATTGTTGCGGCCCAGAGTCAGTAGAATCGGTGCTGCCATATTCAGCGGAATGAGACCCAACAAGGGGCGGCCGGCCGGATCGTTCCAGGCCGGAGTCGCTCCTTTTCCATGAAGGAATCGATTGCCTTTTCGCCAGACAAAATTGTGCTCGTTTCCAAATTCGGTGATCTTCGAAGCCTCGCTGAGATCGATAAATCGAGCATGGATGGCTTCGTGGTTGGCTCGAGTCCAGCGCCCAACGTATTCGAGCGCCTCCCAGTACTCGGCGCCGCTCCCTGTCTCGATGTCGAGCCAGGCGGCCGCCTTGGGGATCCCCTTTGCGATTCGGGCCGTCTCCTTGATCGCTGCTTGATGCCCTCGCTTGTAGACTTGGGCCCCGAGACCACGTGACCCGTGGTGCGTCACCAAGGTGTAAAAGCTCTCGCCACCTCCGGTATCTAGACCTGCCCTGGTGGCGTCTCGCAGCGCACGGGCGATGTCGTCGTAGCCGGCACCCCCGAGCGAGTCGATCAGAGCGCGGTCGACTCGCATTTTGCCGAGAAAAGCGAAATGATTGCCATCTCCCTGATCAGCAATGTGTTTTGCGGCAAATTCCTGCAGACCACTTAAAAACGGATTACCCCAGACAGGCTCTTCCAGGACTGGGTGGTGAATCCGGTCCTGAGGCGCGCGCCCGCCAAAACCGAAGCGGGTCGACGCCATCAGATCATCGAGCATCGCTGCGGTATCTTTTTCGCACCGGAAAACTGATGCATACATCGAACAACAAATATCCGCGCTGTGTGCAGCCGGCAGGATGGCCCCTTCTGTTTCGATTGCTCCACCAACCGGAATAGTCGCCGTCGCGCTCCCGGCTGGGCAGGCGTCAGGCATGATCGCACCTCGCTCAATGATTGGGGTGCGGAGCAGCTCAGCCATGAAGCGCCGTACGGCAGCAATATTCTTCTCATCGAGCTCGCAAGTCGCCTCAATAGCCTCTCCCCACTCGACCGGCTCCTCGCGCATCGCGAGCAGAGCCGAGGTCTTTTCAAAATCACGAGCCAATAGCTTGAGAAGATACTTGGGGTCACTGATCCCCTTGGCCTCGAGCTCGGCTGCTGCGGCCAGTATCTGGGGAAACTGCGGCCCCGGTGCCCAACCAGCTTCGATAAGATCGTTTCCGTTGATGAGAGGCATTCGCTTTCGGAGTTCCGGCCCTGTGTAATCTCGTCCCAAGGTTTTCGTTG
>JBCCBR010000312.1:0-4791 GCA_039033935.1 Verrucomicrobiota bacterium | reverse complement strand
GCATCCAGCACATCATCCTCGCAGTCAATAAGATGGATCTGGTCGACTACGACCAAAGCCGATTTGATGCGATTGTTAGTGAGTTCAAACAATTCGCATCCCGCCTCAACAACTTGGTCGATATCGAGCCAATCCCGATCAGCGCGCTGCACGGGGATAACGTTGTCGATAAGTCTGAGAAGATGGATTGGTATGGGGGCCCGACCCTGCTCTACCACCTCGAGAACGTTTACATCGGCTCGGATCAGAATCACGTCGATGCTCGATTCCCGGTGCAGTGGGTGATCCGCCCGCACAGCGACGATCATCATGACTTCCGCGGCTACGCAGGCCGTGTTGCCGGAGGCGTCTTCAAACCCGGCGACGAAGTCGTCGTCCAGCCATCCGGATTCACCACCCGGATCAAATCAATCGATTCCTACGGCGAGAAGCTCGACGAGGCCTTCGCGCCTCTAAGTTGCACCGTCACGCTTGAGGATGAGATCGACATCAGCCGCGGCGACATGATCGCTAAGCCCAACAACCCACCCCAGAAAGGGCAGGATATCGAGGCGATGGTGTGCTGGTTTTCAGAAGAAAAAAATCTCCAGCCTCGCGGAAAATACGTGCTCAGGCATACCACCAACGAGGTCAAAGCGATGGTCCAGGCCGTCAAATACAAGGTCAACATCAACACCCTCCACAAGATCGAAGACGATCAGAATTTCGGCCTCAACGAAATCGGTCGCATTTCGATTCGGACCAGTGCCCCGCTCTTCTACGACAGCTATCGCCGCAACCGCACCACCGGCAGCTTTGTCCTGATCGACCCCCAGACCAACGAGACCGTTGCCGCCGGGATGATTGTGTGAGCGGCAAACTTCGGGTGGACAAAAGCGCCCGGATCGTTTTTACTGCCCGCCCGTCAGCCCCCTCGGCTGCGGGCAAATTCGGCGAGGTAGCCAAGTGGTAAGGCCGGGCTCTGCAAAAGCTCTATCGCGGGTTCGATTCCCGCCCTCGCCTGATTTTTTTGCAGATTCACGCAACGCGGCGAAGCATTCGTCCGGACTAGCTCCCCTTACCCCCGACGCTGGTTGCAAAAGAATCGGGCAAGCCATCTCGGAGGCGTTCGATGATCGGCTTCATCTTCGGGTTCTTAGCTTGGTTGGTCAGTTCAAAGGGGTCCGTCTCGATGTGATAGAGCTCCTCCGTCCCATCTCGATAGCGGATGTATCTCCACTCGTGGTCTCGAACCGAACTCATGTTTTCGTCGTAGCTCGTCAGAGCAGTGTGGTCCCATTCCGACTCCGGATCTTCCAGCAGAGGGACCAGACTGATACCATCGAGTTGCTGCGGAGGAGCGTTCAAGCTGCACAACTCTTTTAAGGTCGGATAGAGATCGACCAGATTGACCGGTGCTGGGCAGGTGGTGCCCTGATTTTTTGATCCGGGCAGGCGAATAGAGAGCGGCACGATCGCTGAAGGCTCCCAGAGGGTTCCTTTTCCGTAGTGATGTTTTTCTCCTAACTGATAGCCATTGTCGGAGGTAAAGATGACGATGGTGTTCTCTCCAAACGGGCTCTGATCGAGTGCTTCGATGACTCGACCGGTCGTCCAGTCGGCGAAGCTGGTGCAGGCAAGATAACCATGGATCACATGCCGCCAGCGGTCGGGGGCACTGGCGCCACTGTTTTTCCAACGCGAGGCGAAGACTTCGGAATATTCAATTCCGAGAGGCGGCACGTCATCGAGATCCCCTTCGACATAGCCAGTCGGAAACTGAATTTCAGCTGGATCGTAGAGATCAAAAAATCTTCGCGGAGCCGTCCAGGGATTATGCGGACGCCACAATCCGATCATCATCATGAAAGGGTTTTCGCCATCATGATTGCGGATGAACTCAATCGCATGATCGGTCGCCTTCACATCCGGGAAATCGAGTTCGGGTCCATCCCACTCCGCGACACTGAAAAATTTGCCGCCCAGTTGAAACTCTTTCTCCGGGAAGGGACCAAAACCCCCGGTTCCGTGGAGTGGAATGCTCCACATATCTTCGTGGTAGTCGTTGACGGAACCGTCGTGTGTCAGCTTTCCTCGACCGAAGGTGACGTAGCCGCTCTGATTAAACAGGCTCGGAAGCGGCGTGCTGGTTTGCAGGGTTTCGGACTTCGTCCAGAAATCGCTCCCGTTTTTGTAGACACCGGTGGTGTGAGGGTAGAGACCGGAAAAGAGTGCCGCCCTCGACGGGGTGCAGACCGGAGCAGCGCAATTGGCTTTGTCAAAGAAGATCGATTGCTCGAGCAATTGATCGAGATACGGCGTTTTCACTTCGACCCCCATGTCCCGAGCCATGTAGGAGTTGAGATCGTCGGCTACGATGAGGAGGACGTTGGGACGGTCGTCGGCAAAGCAGGCTAACGCGAAGATTACGAGAGAAGAGACTATCGAAAGAGAGCGCATGAGGAGAATGAATTAGAATTGCTGAGCTTCTTCAGGACCGGGAGTTGCGTAGTTGGGATCGAGCGCCTCGATGAAGACGTCGTTACCGGAGGTATCGATTTCCAGCGGCACGATTGTAAGACCGACGGGATTCATTGTCAGGGCAGTAGTCGGCTGATTCTTCATCGAATTCCAGTGACGCCAAGTCTTGATTTGGTATTTCCTAATAGGCCATGGCGCATTCGTCTCCCGACACCCAGTTTCTCCTTCAGATCACCGATTCGCAGCAGCGGCTCTTCGGCTACATCGTGACCTTGCTGGGCGACGTGCACGACGCTCACGATGTGCTCCAGGAAACCAATCTTGTGATCTGGCAAAAATCTGATTCCTTCGAGCCCGGCTCGAACTTTGAGGCCTGGTCTCGCAAAATCGCCTGGTATCAGTCCCTCGCCTTTCTCCGGAATCGAAAACGCGACCGCCACGTCTACGATGATGATGTGATGGAGCTGCTCGCCCAAGAGATGACTGAGCCACTTCCGGATGAGGAGCGCGAGCTCGCTTTACGAGATTGCTTGTTCCAGCTCAGTGATGCTCAACGGGGCCTCATCAAGCAACGCTACGACGATGGACTTTCAGTCAAAAAGCTCGCCGATGGACTTGGCCGTAAGGAGAGCGCCACCAAGATGATGCTGATGCGGATCAGGAGAAGTCTGCTCCGCTGCATCGAATCAAAACTGCGAGAGGAAGCCGCCATCTAAAGCGATTCCCAAACACCACTGAAACGCGACACCATGGAAGAGCGACTCTATTCACTACTCACCGATCATCTTGAGGGAAAGCTGACCGAAGCGCAGCGCGAGGAGCTGAACGATCTGCTCAGGGAGAGTCCCGAGGCGCGGGATCTCTGGAGTCGGAATCTCGAGCTTCACGCTCAACTGCATCTCGCCTACACCGCGAGCGGCCTTCCAGAATCGATGCCCTCACCAACGCCTTCCAAACCCAAGTCGGGTGGGACCCTTCGAGTCGTCGCTATCGCCGCCGCTGCGACGATCGCGGTGCTCGCGATACCAGTTGGAATCGCCCTCAAGTCCGAGGACCGGGCAGTGCCGGTTGCCACCTTGCTTTCGAGCGAGGGCGCCGCTTGGGAAAGTGAACTGCCCACCGCAGTCGGGAGCGAACTGACCGCGGGGACGATGAAACTGAGAAGCGGGCTCGCGACGGTGCGCTTCCACTCTGGCGCAGAGTTAACGATCGAGGCACCAGCCGAAATCTCAATCGACTCACCGATGCGAGCGGCCCTGCTCGGAGGAAAAGCAATCGTCGAAGTTCCAGACTCAGCCCATGGCTTTACTCTCGAAACGCCGAGCGGTATTGCGGTCGATCATGGCACCGCTTTTGCCGCAGTGGTTGATGAAGGGGGAAAAGCGGCGTCGTTCGAGGTGCTCGACGGTGCGATCTCGCTTCAGAGTCCGAAAGGCGAGTCTGTCTTTCTATCCGAGAATGAGGCCGCCATCCTCGCCCCTGATGCGATCGAAAAACTCGACCTGCCCCTTGGTGAAGGGACCCTGAGCCAGCCTGAGCCCATCATCCGGATTTCCGCGCTCGGGAAAACGGCCTCGATCATCCGAGGTGACCAGCACGAACATCTCCATCCCGACTACCTGATGGTAAAGCTCGAGCAAGAGGATCGCGGTTTCGAGCGCCGCGCGTTTTTGAGTTTTTCCCTCAGTCACATCACGGAAGAGCAGTGGGCGTCAGTCGACTCGACTCGCTTGAGGCTTAATCTGGTGCCCTGCGGACTGGGATATCGTTCGCGGCTTGAGCCGATCAACGTCTTCTCCGTTTATGGCATTGCCAGGGAACTTTCAGTCGACTGGCAAGCCGATCTGATCTGGAAAGATCTCCCTGCGCTGGACGAGGCGACGCGACTCGGGCAATTCTCAATCGCCCGCAGCGAATTGCGAGGCAGCTTCGGTTTCGCCAGCTCTGCCCTGACCGACTTTTTGCGCGCTAACGCGTCGGAGGGAGTCACCCTGATCATCGCCCGCGACACCGCCGAAGTCGAGACTCGCGGGCTCGTTCATGCCTTCGCCAGCGACTCTCACCCCGAAGCCTCTGGACCGAGCCTCGAGCTCCTGATGAATTCGCAGTTCATCGCCCCGAGCGATTAAACTCCAATTGCTGGCACCCGCTTCAGGGAGCGACGCGTCGAGCCAGGGTAAAGTGTTGGAGCCAAAAAGTTCACTTCAACTCACGACGAATTAGCGGGTCGTCCAGCCGCTTCTTGTTTTGCTTGAACTACAATCGACAGCTATCTTGCCTCACTAGTTTTAGCAACCCCCGGTTGTTCCGTCCAAGCTGAGGCTCGAGGTC
>JBCCBR010000311.1:0-4799 GCA_039033935.1 Verrucomicrobiota bacterium | reverse complement strand
TGCGCTCGACTGGTTGGTCGGTTTTACCGATTTGAGAATAATATTCTGACTACCGAGCTCTTTGATCTGCTGCTGCGCTTCGTAAGAGGCACCCTCTCCGATCGCCAGCATCGCAATGACAGAGCAGACTCCGAAAACGATCCCGAGTGCAGTGAGGAGCGATCGTAGCCGATGCATCCAGAGGCTCTTGAGCCCGAGCAGCACCGAGCGCCGCAGACCGGAGAAGGGCAGGGGGCTCATCGCGGAATCGAGCCCCCCTTACGTTCGTCGCTTTCGACCGCTCCATCTCGCAGGCGGATGACGCGGGGGGTTCGCAGAGCCATGCCCTCGTCGTGCGTGATCATGATGAGGGTTTTCCCTTCTTCATTGAGCTGGTCGAAGATTTCGAGTATGTCGCCGCCCGATTTGGAATCGAGGTTTCCGGTGGCCTCGTCGGCGAGGATCACAGCGGGATTGTTAGAAATCGCCCGGGCTATTGCGACTCGCTGTTGCTGACCACCAGAGAGCTCGGTCGGCTTGTGATCAAGCCGGTTCCCAAGCCCGACTTTGTGAGCTAGCTCGATGGCCCGCTCGCGACTCTCTCGTTCCGGCTTGCCCTGATAATACATCGGCACCTCGATATTTTCGATGACAGAGAGTTGCTGGATGAGGTTATAGCTCTGGAAAATAAAACCGAGCTCGCGACCTCGCACCGAGCTGAGTTCATCGTCGGGCAGAGTCGCGACATCCTGGCCATTGAGCCAGTAATTTCCCAGAGTCGGCTGGTCAAGACATCCAAGTATGTTCAGAAGGGTCGATTTCCCTCCGCCGGAGGGCCCGAGTATGGAAATATAGTCACCTCGCAGGATCTCGAGATCGATACCGCGGAGAGCCTTGACCAGCTCGCTGCCCATCAGGTAGTGCTTTTCTACGCCTTCGAGGCGAAGCACTGCTGACTTGTGAGGGGGTTTCTCCATTTCTCCAACGGCAAATCGCAGACCCGCTCGCGACGGGGCCTCGGAGAGACCTTTTCGCTGACCTCAGGCCCTCGGAGGCTTTTGAGGTGCGGTGGTGTCGTTAGAGCGAGCGGTTTTTTCCGCAGGCTCAGGCTTCGGCCTTGACCGGTGGGTGACTTCGAGCGGCGCAGGCTCGTAGTCCTCCGGCTTCCTCAGCCGCACGGTTTCGCCTTCCTCGACACCGCCCTGGATCTCGATGAACTCATTGTTGTGCTGGCCGACGTCGACGAGTCGCCTCTCGTAGCCAGTGAGGGTGTCGACAAAGACAAACTGGTCGTCATTTTCGCTGAAGACCGACTGCACCGGCACGTAAAGGACGTCCTCGAGCTGATCGATGATGATCTCTACTTTCGCTGTCATCCCTGGTTTGAGGAACTCATGCTTCCCGTCGATTTCGATCGTCGCCGGGTAGACCTTAAGTGATGGGTTGTAGCGTGAGGCATTTGAGTCAGGGAGGACTGCAACTTTGGAGACTTCGCCGATCAACAACTCATCGGGCACGGATTCGGCGGTGATGTAGGCGGTCTGCCCGATCTCGATTTTTTTGATGTGGGACTCGTGAATGCTGACGTCGACGCCGAGCTGAGACATATCTGGGATCGTGATGATCGGCTGCCCTGTCTTAAGGGTCGCGCCGGGGGAGATGCCGTCGTAGTAACGCGAGGTGTAGGGGTTGGACTTCGCACCGCCGTAGGCAACGAGCCCGGTCACCTCGGCGCGGATAACACAGCTCGCGAGCTGCTCTTCGAGATTCTGGCGCTTTTTCAACTCGAGGTCGTAGCGACGCTTCCGGGCGCTGAATTTGGCATAAAGCTGCGACATCTTCGCCATCAGTTCACGCTTCGTGCGGATGAGGGAGAGCAGTGACTCTTCGTAATAGGAGAGCATCTTCTCCGCCTCTTTCGGAAACTCATAATCCCGGAACAGCTCGAGCTCTGTCTCGTTGGTCTGGAGCTGGAGACGGGCTTTTTCAAGGCTGACGAGCTCGTTTTCGAGTGCCTGGCGGGTAATAAACTCCCGCTCCTCAAGGCGTCGTGCGCCTTGGACGGATTCTTCTACCACGGCGAGCTGAGAAGCGGAAACCAGCGCTTCATCCCGCATCCGGCGGATGGTCTGCTCGGCCTCACCGTCTCCCAACAGTTCTTTTTCGAGAATTCGTCCAAAATCAACCGTTGTCGCGAGGCTGTCTTCGGTTTCGAGTGCCGCTTCGGGCGTGAGCTCGGAATCATCGGTCGTCTCGGCAAGACTTCTCGCGTCGAAGGCCTCGGTGATGAGGGTGGTTGCCTCCATTTCGTAGCGTTCGAGACTCTCCTGGTCGTGGGGCAGGCGGAGTTGTTTGAGAATGTCGCGCGCAGCTTCTTCACCGACGAATTTTTCGAAATCGAGCAGAGCGAAGCGCAGCTTTTGCCTCTCTGCCTTGATTTCGCTGAGTGCCTCACTCTCTGCGATCTCGATGTTCTGCTTGGATTCGGCAAAGTCGGCTTCGGTCTCCTGGAACTCGACATCGTGATCGACCAACTCCTCTTCAAGCGACGAAGAATCGAGACGAACGAGAACTTTTTCAGATTCGACGTCTTCTTCAGTGACATAGTAACCCTCGTCGATGATCTCGAGGATCTTAATGCCGTAAGGTTGCCGGACCTCGTTGATGATCTCAAGAAAGTTGAGTGCTTCAATATTTCCCCCCTCGAGCACATCGATGGTGAGGTTGCCGCGCTGCACTTCGGCGATTGGCCGGGAAGTGTCGTCGCTGCTTCCGAAGCCACCTTTCCCTTTTAAATAAATCCCCCCGCCTGCGACCAAAATAACGGCTCCGAGAATCAACCAGACTTTCATGTATTAATCAGACTCTCGCGCGAGCCGCTTTGCCCAGCTACCGTCTGATTTAATATATAAGATTCCCATGTCTCTCCAAAGACGTAATCGAGCCAAAGCATGGTCCACCAAGGTCGAAGTGCGTTGGTTTTTTGCATCGAGGAGATCGTTCTGGGCATCAATCAAATCGCGGGCATTGCCTCGTCCGAGTTCGGCGAGGAGTTGCTGTTCCTCCAATCGGTCGCTCGCGAGCTCGACACCTTTCTCGGCGATCTCAAAATTTTGCTCGGCTTGTTCGATAGCCCTCCAGGCATCGTAGATCGAGATGCGAGCCTGATCGAAATTCAGGTCTCGGCTGCGCCTCGCACGGTCGAGAAAGATGCGGGAGGCGCGATAGTCGTTTCGCTCCGCCTTGCGGTCGAGCGGGAGGTCGAAGTCGAGCGATGTCGCCCAGCGTCGTCTTTCAAAATTAATTGCCGGAGTGGTGTCGCCGGGGTCGCTTCGGGCGTTGTAGTCAACCGACACGTCGAGGCCTGGCAGCAGGCCGTTGCGGGCGACTTTGATACCGCGCTCGGCATCTTCAACCACATCGTTAGCAGTGGCGAGATCAGGTCGGCTCACAAGAGCAATCCTGACCGCTTCTTCCCGACTGATCTCAACCGGTTCGATCACAAGTTGCCCCAGCTCACTCTGGTCAAGTGTTAGGGAGTCGGCGACTGGCAGCCCGATAAACAATTTGAACTGATCGAGTTGTGTCTCGAAGACGCGAGTGGTGTTGATGAGACGACTTTCAGCCTGAAGGGCTGCCTGTTGAAGCTGACCAAGCTGGGCTTTCGTGATTTTTCCTTCCTCTGCGAAAGCTTCCGCCTGCTCGACACTGGCGAGGAAGCCTTGATAGGCAAGCCTTGCATTTTCAATCCGGTCGCGAGCTTGCAACACCCCATAATAATCACTGACCACGTCAACAATGAAGGCACGCCGGAAGTCTGCGAAATCGCGCAAGTCGTAAAGGACGACGCGCTCCTGCTGGGTCAGAGCTTCCAGGGTCACGGTCGTTCCGGCACCCTGAAGAAGTGGCTGGACCAGTGACACCGCAAGATCTGACTCATTAATCGATCGCGTCCCAGTGATGAAGCGGAGAAAATCCTGGGTGAAGTCAGCCGAAATACGGGCACCAGTGCGGTAGAGCATATCAAAGCCCGCGGAGCGGGTCCGAGAAAAGGTATTCGTCGATACCAGATTCGTGAGAGCCTGGGCCTGACGAGAGTCCCCTGCGCGGAGGACATCGCCATCTATTGAAAAGATCGGAGCGAGGCGGTGCCGAGCCAGGGTGAGATCGAGAGCGGAGAGAAAGACACGCTCTTTCTCGTTCAGATAGGACCGCCCTCGGCGGACACTGGTGGAAAGTGCATCATCTAGAGAGAGGATGCGGCTGTCGCTGCCCGTCACAATCGTTTCGGCGAGGTAGGCTCCATAGGCTCCTCGGATTTCGATTTTCTCGGTTTCTGCGGGCTCGCCGGTGCCGAGGCTGACCGAATCGTAATCGACGTTTTCGACGAGCTCACTTTTCGAGAACAGGATGGTGTAAGCCTCTCGGTCCGCCCACTCCTGATATTGGGTTGGGGTGCAACTTGAGAGCACGACCAAGCCTAGCGCCACCAGCACACATGACTGGCGAACGTCGAGAGCACTCGACAGTCGGTCCCAGGCCCGAATTGAATCAAACTCGGGCTGCTTCTGCTGCATGGTTCGGCATTCACGCTATTGGTGGGGCAAACTGAGCTTTGCCGCAAGCACGCTTACGAGCTATCGAGGAAAAGAGGCTGGGATGACAGTGGTGCCTCTCGTGACTCTCAAAATTGACGAAATGGAGGCCCTGCCATAAGCCGGATTCTGTTAGCATCAGCCATGCGGCCGACCTTGCGATCATTTGTCTAACGGCCGCTCAAAAGCAGCCAGTCCCCGCCGGAGCGAGGTGCGACTAATACC
>JBCCBR010000310.1:0-4846 GCA_039033935.1 Verrucomicrobiota bacterium | reverse complement strand
GTCACCTCGATCGGCTCGGCGGCTAGCCACAAAGATGTGTTGGAGAACCCCGATCACATCTCCCACCGAGTGCTCGAGCGCGGGCTCGATGCCAACACCCAGTTCGAAATTCTTTCGATCGACATTGCCGACGTCGATGTTGGTCAGAACATCGGGGCTACCCTCCAGGCCAGTCAGGCAGAGGCTGATAAACAGGTCGCCCAGGCGAAAGCCGAGGTGCGCCGCGCCGCTGCTGTCGCGACCGAGCAGGAGATGGCCGCAAGAACTCAGGAGATGCGGGCTAAGCTGGTCGAGTCTGAGGCACAAGTGCCGATGGCAATGGCGGAAGCCTTCCGTAGCGGAAATCTCGGGATCATGGATTACGCGAAATACCGCAACGTGATGGCCGACACCGAAATGCGGGAGGGCATCGCAGGCGACCTCGCCGACGATGACGAAGATCAAAAATCCCTCTGATTTAGGAGGTTACTTAAAGGCTTCGCCGAGTTAGCCGACTCTCTCTCCGATGGAAGATTTCCCCTGGTTCTGGGTCGCGATGATTTTCATCGCCTTCATCGGGTGGCTCCGCAATCGGATCCGGGAAGTCGGCGCGGCCCGTCGCGAAAAGCGAGCTGCGAAGGCTGATGCGCGGCGTGGGGGGTCCTCCCCGCCTCCACCAACCGCGAGGCGGCAACAGCAGCCACCCCAAACAGCCGAGAGACCGCCTCCCTCAAGCCCGTCACCGTCGGGAGCGCCTGCCTCGCTCGAGGATCTGATGCGACAGCTCACGGGGGCTATTGAGCCAGAGAAGGAGACCAGGTCCACCTCTCCGACCCGAACAAAAAGCAGTCCCCCGCCCCTCCCGCCAGGCGAGCCTCAAGTCGAGGAAATTCCTTTCCCAGTGAGCGTCAAGCCCAGGGAAGTTGCTCCCCCAATCCACGCAGGGGTCAGTTCCCGGCGACGCCGTGGCGATCAGCGGGATCGCCTCATGAAGCTGCTAGGGAATCGAGAGGACCTCCAGTCAGCGATTCTTTTGCGCGAGATTCTGGATCGCCCTCTCGCTCTCCGCGACGAGGCTCGCTGAAAGGGTTTGTCCTGGTTACTGGCCCCACCGCTGACTCAGCTCGTTTAAGGTAGCGAGGATGAGTCCACTCATAACGAGGCTGGTCGCGATCACAAAACCTGCTTCAAAGACGACGAGCGCGCGTATCATCCCGCGCCCGGTCCCGAGCTGGGCCAGATGCCGAAACTCTTCGGCTCTCAGCCGGTGCGACAACAGGAGCACGAGGCCCCCGAGAGCGAGGGCCGCAATACCAACCAGCACCAACAAAGCCACCACCAGACCCCGCAGCCGGAAGACGGTTGCGAGTAATTTTTCGAGCTCTTCGGCGGGCTCGATCAACTGCAACTCGGCCAGTTGAGCAAAGTCCCCTTTCAATAGAGCCCTTTCTTTCACACTTGTCGGGATGACCCACGCCCCCGTAACCGGGTAGTCCCCGACATCTCCGTGGAAGTGGAAGGAATCGACATTTTCCGGAGTGATCTCATTATACTCCGGCACTGCCGCGCCGAGCCGGATTGACTCAGCTGCCTCACCAGAATCGGAATCCTCGCCTTCTCCGATTCGAAACTCTGCGGAAATATCCGATGCCGCCTGGTGCCCATGGCCAAGCCCTTCGATGATCCAGGTAGTTTTCAGGTCTACTAGGATCGTGTCATCGTCGGCCGTCCCGGTCGGTGCCAGCTCCCCCACTACCGTCATTTTCAAGGGGTAAACCCCAGCGAGATCAAACAACATCTCGGGAGATGAAATCACCGACCCACCGACCTCGACATCCAGTTCCCTCGCTACGTTGCTCCCGACAACGCACTCACCAAGACGCAGGAAGGATCGACCTGCAGCCATTTTGAGGTCTCTGAACCGGGCGTAGTCAGGATTGGTGCCGACGATGCGAAAACCACGCGAACTGAACCGAGCATAGTAGGGAATTGCCTCGGCATGACCCGTTTCACGAATCGCATCGACTTCCTTCAGAGTCATTGTCGCTAGATCCGGGTAAGTGAAATAGAGACCGTTGAACATGAGTTCGAGAGGGCTCCCGGCACGGCCCGCCAAAAGCGGGGTGGACAAAGCTCTCTCTCGCAAGTTTTCGCCAACTCGATCAACCACCAGCAACAGCGCCACTGGCAGCACCCAGACCAGGGTAAAGGCTGCGATCAGAAGGAGCGCTTTCCACCGATTCCTGAGCAGGTAGCGCCAACCGAGAAACCACACCCCAGAAAAGTTCATTCAGCCACCTCCTTCCCCCCGGAGTCACGACGAATCCTGGCGAATGCAGAAACTTCGACAGAACGATCAAATCGGGGGATCAAGGCGGGCTCGTGGGTGATCATGATGACCGTTGCATCGATTCGAGCAGCCTCTGCAAGCAGCAGATCGACGACGCGATCCTGATTCTCTGGGTCGAGGTTGCCAGTCGGCTCATCAGCGAGCATCAGCTTGGGCTCCATCACGAGTCCACGACAGAGCGCCGTGCGTTGACGCTCCCCCTGTGAAAGCTGCCGGGGTCGTTGATTCAGGAGTTCGGAAATGCCGGTCCGTTCCGCGAGTTCCCGGCATCGCTCTTGAACTCTGCTGCGGGATCCGATTCCAGACTCAGTCCCGCTGGATAGCCAGTAGGGCAGCTCGATGTTTTCCGCTACGGTGAGGTAGTCGAGCAATTCAAAGGTCTGCGGCACTTGGCCGATTTCTCGTAGTCGATACTGAGAGCGAGCCTTCTCGTCGAGTGCGGATATTGCCTCGCCCCGGAATCTGATCGCTCCGGATTCCGGAACAAAAACTCCCCCGATCAATTGCAATAGAGTGGTCTTCCCACAACCACTCGGGCCAACCAAAGCGACACGCTCGCCATCGCGAATCGAAAGCTGCTCGATCGATAGCTCGAATCTGCTGCTTCCATTATAGGAGAACTTCAGTTTCTCAATCTCGATCATCCTTCAGGGTCGGCAACCGTCCGAGAGACCCGTTGGAGGACGCGCTCTTCATTCAGCAAATCGAGTCCCTGGATTCTCCAGTGCTCCTCGTCAGCGAGCAGATTGAACTCTGCCTCGTAGCGATTGGTGCGCTCATGCTCATGTCCCCAGTGGGTGACTTCACCGATAGTGACCCAGCTCGCCCTCACCTGAAAGGAATCTCGGACCCGCCAATGTCGCGAAAGCAATTCAGTTTCCCGCAGAGAAACTTCGTAAACGCGAACCCGCGGGCCCCCGCTACTCTCAAGTTCAAGCGACTGACGCACCTCCAGAAAAGTGCGCTCGAGAAGAGAGCCCGTGACACTCTCTGCGAGTGTGTCGTAAATCTCCGAGTCGTCCCGAAAATCGAAAGCGTGGTAGGTATTCCTCAGCAGACTGTAGAGTAGCTCCTCTATTTCTTCACCTTCCGGGACGAGCACTCGCGGCTCTTTCAACTTAAATCCAAGGAATCCGAGGGCTAACCCGACCGCCGCCACCAGGCCGATCCATCGGGGCGCTTTCTCCTGCTTCCAGAATACGATCACAGCAGACCCGGCTAACAAGATCAGACTGATGATGTGAAATGCACTCATGCCGCCGCCTTTGGCCCAGATCGCTTCGGGCACCTCAATGAGGGCCGGCGCTTCCAATTCGCCATCGAGACGCCAGCTCATCCGACCATTCTCGGGTGTTACATACCGAGCCGCTGGCCGCCCGGCGCTAGTGACTTCGATGACAGCTCGCTCCTGACCTCGCGCGAACCAATTCCATTCCAACTCGAGCTCAGTCACACCCCGCTTCGTCGACACGAGAGTGACTCCGGCAAGGGCATCTCCGAGAGGTATTGTCTCCCTCTCGTCGACCAGATAACCACGCTCGGGATCAAACTTCACAAATCGTACCTCGCTGCCCGTAAACAGGAGCGGATCCCCGCCCGAAGTGACCGCCACTTTGTCGATCAAAAGCGCCTCGACTTTCGCCAGGATTTGTTTCTGAGCTTCTTTGCCCAGATCTTGATCTCGAATTTCCCAATCAACTCGAAAAGCATCGATTTCGATCAAAGCTTCGAGGCGAACTTCGAACGGCTCGACACTGACGAAACCCCGCACGACTTCGTCCGCGACATCGGCGTCAAGAGTCATCGTCACCTGAGCGGTGAGCGGCGCGGTCAACACCATTGTCCCGACAAGAAGGACCAAGGAAACGAAGGTGGAGGCTTTCGAAAACACCTCACAGCTAACGCTCTCCGATCTCAAAAATCAACGACGGGTCAAAACCTGAGATTTAGTGGACGAGAAAGTCGGGCTATCGGCTTGATTTGGGAGCTTCGCTCTCGTAGGCTCGCCGCCTTCGCTGCGAAAAAAATGCCGGTGTGGCGGAATTGGTAGACGCGCGCGATTCAAAATCGCGTTTCTTCGGAAGTGCGGGTTCGATTCCCGCCGCCGGTATCTTCGGATTTTCTGGGTAATCCTCAGTCCCACTCCGAGACTAGGACACGTTTGGAATCCATCTCAGAAGCTCTGGGATTCACTTCGAATATCGCTGACGCACTTTTCGTCCGTTTAAAATTGCTCCGATCCAGCGATAGCGGACTCCCCACTCGTAGGTAAGAAGCAGGACTCCGGTGACCGTCACAAGGATAAGCAGGAACTTGATCCAACCGGGCACTTGCCAAGGGCTGACCAGAATCTGAAAGCCGATCACCAAAGGCAGATGCGCGAGGTAGAGCCAATACGCAGAGTCCGAGAGGTAACGCAGCCAACGTCGCTCCCCAGAGAAAAATCGGCGAAATAGCCCGAATAGAGCAAAGATCATTAGCCAGGCATAGAGGGCTCCAGATGCGCTCGCCACCGCG